>CAZAFY010000105.1:2931-5511 GCA_964484445.1 uncultured Eubacteriales bacterium | reverse complement strand
AATCAGGAAATCTATGTTGATTTTCCCGATGTGGGAAGCAAACGACTCATCGTTAAATATGCTGCATTGGAGAAGGTGTAATCATGAAATCGGAAGACGCTTTGAAAGAAATGCATCGGCTACAGCAATTGCTACAACGCTATGATCATGCCTATTACGTTGAAGACAATCCCATGGTCAGTGACAGCGAGTATGATCAGGTCTTCAAAACATTACAAGCATTGGAAGAGCAATTTCCTCAGTATGTTGAACCTAATTCCCCCACTCAACGGGTACGTGGCATTGTGCAAGAACAATTCACGCCTTTCCGTCATCGAGTTGTGAAACAAGGCTTAGACAATGTGTTTGGCGGGGAAGAGTTAAAGACATGGCTGCGCCGTATTGAGCAAGAACACCCCAACCCTACCTATGTCGTGGAACCCAAAATTGACGGACTTACCATTGTCTGTACGTATAATAAAGGGCGATTAGTGACCGTTGCAACCCGTGGCGATGGTGTCACCGGAGAAGAGATCACCAATAACGTTAAAACGATTCGTTCGGTTCCGTTAACGTTAAAAGACGAAGTGGACTTGGAAGTGCGTGGGGAAGCCTACATGTCACGTGAATCCTTTCAACAACTCAACGCCGAGCGGGAGCGTACGGGAGAACCTCTTTTTGCCAATCCTCGCAACGCAGCAGCGGGTTCGCTTCGTCAACTGGATTCCTCCATTGCGGCTTCCCGAAATTTAAACGCTTTCTTTTACAGTGTGGAGTGGGCATCTCCCTTTGCCATAAAAACACATGAAGAATCTTTGCAGTGGTTAATGCAACAAGGACTGCGGGTCAACCCTTTGCGTCTGCGTAGCTCTAACCCAGAAGCAGTGATTGCATTTTGTGAACTCTGGCAAAATCAGCGTGCAGATCTCGCTTACGATATTGACGGATTAGTCGTCAAAATAGACGATTTTCATCTGCGTGAAGAGCTCGGTGTGACTGCTAAAAGCCCTCGATGGGCGGTAGCATATAAGTTCCCCATGGAAGAAGTCGCAACGACCCTTCTGGATATTGAATGGACGGTAGGGCGCACCGGTGTCGTCACACCGACTGCGATTTTAGAGCCTGTGCAAGTAGCCGGAACGACCGTCAGTAGGGCTTCCTTACATAATGAAGATCTGATTCGAGAAAAAGACCTTATGTTTGGAGACCGAGTTTTAGTTCGTAAAGCAGGAGAGATCATTCCGGAAGTTGTTCAGGTTTTAGGGGAGCACCGCGACGGTAGTCAGAAGCCTTTTGTCATGCCTACTCATTGTCCGGTTTGTCAGCATCCCTTATATCGAGATGACGGAGAAGTGGCTTGGCGGTGTTCGAATCCGGCTTGTCCTGCTCAAATTGCCGAGAATATCATCCATTTTGCGACACGCGGTGCAATGGATATTGAAGGCTTAGGCCCCCAAAATGTTCAATTGTTATTAGAGCATCAACTGATATTCGATGTAGCCGATCTTTACGAATTGAACGAGGAAAAACTCATGAGCTTACCTAGATTCGGACAAAAGTCCGCCGAAAACTTGATCAAAGCCATAGAAGATAGCAAAACCAGACCTTTGGAAAAAATGATTTTTGGTTTAGGCATCCGTCATGTAGGACAAAGGACTGCACAATCGTTAGCCAAACAATTCGGCAGTTTGGAAAAACTAAGAAATGCTATTGAAGAAGATCTGTTGCAAATTGAAGATATCGGTCCCAAAGTAGCACACAGCATTCTTAATTATTTCGCTCAACCGGAAAGCAAGGAACGTCTGCAAAAATTAAAAGCTGCAGGTGTTACCATGGAAAATGTGAAACTAGAAGCGTCTCAGCAAGAGCATACCCTTCAAGGGTTATCCTTTGTAGTCACCGGAACCTTGGTTCACTATTCAAGGCAGGAAATAAAAGAAGTTATCGAGAACTTAGGGGGTAAAGTTACAGACTCCGTCAGCAAAAAAACATCGTATGTGCTGGTGGGAGAAAACCCGGGTTCGAAAGCGGAGAAAGCCAAAACATTGGCGATTCCGATCCTCAATGAACAGGACTTCGAACGCTTACTCAAGGAAAGGAAGTAATTTATGAAAACCAAAGTTTTAGGCCAATCTGGAATTCAAGTCACCGATTTATGTTTTGGAGTTCTTCCCATGGGACCGGTTCAACGCAACATTCCCAAATCAGAGGGGATCAAGATCATTCGTGAAGCAGTAGAGAAGGGCATCACCTTTTTAGATACGGCAGAAATGTATAAAACCCATGATTTCATTGAAGAAGCGCTGCGTGGATATCAAGGAGAAGTGGTCATTGCTACGAAATCGGCTTCCTCTACCTATGAAGCCATGGCCAAGAGCGTAGAAAATGCTCGTAAAGAGTTAAATCGTGATGTGATCGATATCTTCCACCTACACGCTGCTAGAGCCACCCACACGGTGTTTGATGAGCGTGCAGGAGCCATAGAGTGTCTGCAAGATTTAAAGGCAAAAGGCGTCATCAAGGCGATTGGCATCTCAACTCATGCAGTTGATGTCTGTCAATTGGCAGCAGAAAAGCCCGAATTCGATATCGTATTCCCGA
>CAZAFY010000105.1:0-2831 GCA_964484445.1 uncultured Eubacteriales bacterium | reverse complement strand
GTTGATGTCTGTCAATTGGCAGCAGAAAAGCCCGAATTCGATATCGTATTCCCGATCATCAATAAATTAGGTATGGGTATCATTGAAGGCGACTTAAATGGAATGTTAAACGCCATTGATGCTTGTTACAAAGCCGGTAAAGGCCTCTATGCCATGAAAGCGTTGGCCGGGGGGCATCTGATCGGTGACTTGGTTGATTCTATCAATTACGTTCGCAATATGGAAGCCTTTGCAAGCACGGCCATTGGCATGGTCACCAGCAAAGAGTTAGAGTTGAACCTAAAAATCTTCAATGATCAAGAAATCAAACCAGAAGAGTTACCTTCTCCGGAAGTCAACAAACGCATGATCGTTTTAGGAAACTGCGTGGGCTGTGGTAAATGTGTGGCTACGTGTCCTAATATGGCCATTAGCTTGATCAATAAAAAAGCAGTGATCGATCACGAAAAATGCATTCTGTGTGGTTATTGTCGTCCGGTTTGCCCGCAGTTTGCGTTACGCTTAGCATAAATTTAGAAGAGGCCATCTCGTGAGATGGCCTCTTTTGGCAACAACAAAACCAGTTATTGGAGTGAGATACCATGGAAAACTATGCGAAACTGATCTTAGAATATCCCCATTTGAATCTCAGAACCCAAGTTCTATTAGCACCCTATACAACGTTTCGCATTGGCGGACCAGCAGACTTATTAGCAGAGCCCGCAACAGTGGAAGAACTGCAACAAATCCTGCAAATGCAGAGAGAGCAGGCTATCGCTTGTTTTCTCATGGGCAATGGCAGTAATCTTCTGATTCGTGACGGCGGTATTCGGGGCTTGGTCATTGTGCTTTCCGAGCGTTTTTCATCGGTGATTCAAGAGTCACCGATTCGGATCAAAGCACAAGCCGGGGTGCGCTTAGGTGCTCTGGCTCGTTTTGCATGGCAAAAAGGCTTGGGTGGCCTTGAGTTTGCCTCTGGGATTCCAGGAACCTTAGGGGGAGCTGTTACCATGAATGCGGGAGCCTATGGCGGTGAGATGCAACAGGTGATTGAAAGTGTAACAGCGATCAATCACAAGGGGGAACTCTTTACATTCAACTGTGAGGAGATGGACTTTGGGTATCGTCATTCGCGTATCATGGAAGAAGATCTTATTGTTGTAGAAGCAACCTTAAAGTTGTTTCCAAAAGAACCCCATGAAATCAAAGCCTATATGGATGATTTGTCAGAGCGGCGCAGAAGCAAACAACCGATCCAATACCCCAGTGCTGGCAGCTTCTTTAAGCGTCCTCCCGGGAATTTTGCCGGGGCACTCATAGAGCAAGCTGGCTTAAAAGGAACAAGGGTGGGCGATGCCCAAGTTTCGGAACTCCATGCAGGTTTTTTCATCAATCTCAGTGAGGCGACTGCCAAGGATGTTTTACAGCTAAAGGAATTGGTACAACAGCGCGTCTTTGAACAATCTGGCATTCTCTTAGAACCAGAGGTGCGTATTGTAGGGGAGGAACCCCATGAATAACCCCAACTTAAAGCTTGAAATTGGTTCTGTTATTGAAATCATAGCAGACAATATAGGTATGAACGGAGAAGGAGTCGCCAGATTTGAAGGGATTACTGTTTTTTGCGATGGCCTCTTACCAGGGGAGAAAGCGAAGGTACAGATCTCGCAAATCAGAAAATCCTTTATGCGTGCAGTTGTAAAACAACTGATCACGACCTCAACAAAGCGCGAACAACCTCCTCCTTGCCCTTATTATGACTTGTGTGGTGGTTGTCAACTCCAGCACATGAACTATGCATCTCAAGCCCGGTGGAAAACGCTTGAAGTGAAAGAACAACTGAAGCGGGTAGGGAAGTTGGAACTTTCGGTCAATGAGACCCTACCTGCTCCGAAAGCCTTTGGGTATCGCAATAAAATCCAATTACCCGTAGGAAAGCAAGAGGGTAAGATCGTGTTAGGGATGTATCAGCGAAATAGTCACGACATTGTCGATATAGAAAACTGCCCACTGCAATCGCCCCTTGGAAATCGCCTATTATTGGCCGTGAAGCAATGGTTGTTAACCAATCAAATTTCTACCTATGATGAACAAAAACACCAGGGCTTATTACGTCATGTTATGATTCGCACCAATCAAGATGACAGTCAAGCCTTGCTAACCTTTGTAGTCAACGGACTCGTGTTTCCCATCGAGGGAGAGCAAATCAGCGCTTGGGTCAATCAATACCCTGAGCTTAAGGGAATCCTGCTCAATCATAATACGAAGCAGGGCAATACGGTTTTAGGGGAGCATAGTTCAGTCCTTTGGGGAAGTTCCGAGATGATGGATTCAATTGGCCCGGCAGAATTTGTCTTGACCGACCGAGCCTTTTTCCAGATCAATCGCCAACAAACCCAAGCGCTATATAATATCGTTGCCGAATACTTAAAAATAATAAACCCCAACAGCATCTTAGATGCTTATTGCGGGATCGGTTCCATTGGTATCACCATGGCAATGATGCTCCAAAAACCGAAACTCAATATCATCGGTGTTGAAATGGTCAAGGTTGCTGTAGCACAGGCTAAAGAAAATGCCAACCGTAATCAGCTCGAAAATACGCAATATTTCGTAGGCCGCTGTGAGGAACTCCTGCCAAAAATGGTAGAACAGGGATTAAAGCTCGATTGTGCCGTTTTTGATCCCCCTCGCCAGGGGTGTCAACCAGAATTCTTGCACGCAGTACTTAAGGTTGACATACCCCATTTGGTCTATGTAAGCTGTAATCCTGTCACTTTAGCACGCGATTTAGTGATCTTAACCCAAGCTGGTTACAAGGTGATGGATGTTCAACCGGTGGATATGTTTCC
>CAZAFY010000104.1:0-5587 GCA_964484445.1 uncultured Eubacteriales bacterium | reverse complement strand
GCCGCGATCAGATGTTCAAATTTATCTCCATTTAGCATTTCTTGAACATGGTTTGCATAGGTAACGAAAATTTCAGGGTCGATTTTATAAGCTTGCTGCCAAGAAGATAAGGCATCCTTCACTTGACTTTTTTTCAAAGCAAGACAGCCTTTGAGATAATGGTAACGAGCTTCGCTGGGATGAACATCTAACGCATGATCCAGTCTGCGTTTTGCATCCTCGAGTTGACCTTGATTCAAATGGATTTCAACAATATTTCCTAAAGCTTGTGTGTGGCGTTGATCGATTTTCAAGACCTTTTCCCATTCCTGTAAGGACTCTTGCCAACGTCCATCCAAATAAAACTGAATCCCTTTATTGGTGATTGCAGGCAGATACTTAGGGTCGATGCTCAAGGTTTGATCAAAGAAGGAAATCGCATCCTCTCCTTTTCCGTCTTGAGCGGCTGCCAGTCCTAAATTATACAGCGCATCCGGTGTATTGGGGGCTTTCTCCAATAGTTCATGCCATTCAGCAACAGCGGCTTCGCGTTCGCCTTTAGCAATATAAGCCTCTCCTAATGATAACCTTGTTGCAACATCTTCAGGATCCGCTTCTTTGGCGAGCTTTAGATATTTGACGCTGTCTTCATGCAATCCGGCGAACAAATAAGCCATGCCCAAATTATAATAAACAGTCGCACCGGTAGCACCCAAACTGACTGCAATTCCTCCGTGACGAACCGAGCTTTCGAGATCGTTCAAATCCAAATAGGCTGCACTTAAGTTGATGTGAGATTGCAAATTCTTTTCATCGATGGTTAGAATCTTATGCCACTGATCCACGGCCTGCTGAAGTTCACCTTTTGCCAAATTCATTTCAGCCAGTCCCTGATAATATTGAGGCATCTCATCATTGACTTTCAGAGCCTGATTGAATTGATGAATAGCCATGTCCCACATGCCCTTCATCCCATAGATCTTACCGATAAAATACATGGCATTATCGTGTCTTTTATCGAGACTCACTGTTTTTTTCCACATTTCGACCGCTTCGTCGGGATTCCCTAATTCAGCATAGCAAATGCCTGCTAAATAAGTAGCACTGACAAAACGAGGATCCAGCTCTACCGCTTTCAAAAAGCCTGTCAAAGCTAAATCATACTGACCCAGTTCCATTCTGGCAACACTAAGGTCGTGATACGCTTCTTTATTTCGCGGGTTCTTTTCGATCTGCTTTTGCATGTCATCGATGATTTTCCGAATCTGCTCCCGGGTTAATTTCATGGACATAATTTCGCCTCCTTATAATCTTATACTATTCCCTGCAAACGGGGTCTTTTCCTTCCTTTTAGTGGAAACACCTCAAATCCTCCATAAAAGAAGGACGATCTTGACAATCGCCCTTTTGGATTCGTCGTCAAATCTTTATCTTGCTCCCTGGTCATACGGCTCCCCGGCTGCTTTCGGAGCTTGTGAATTCTTACTGGAAAACACCAAAACGATCAAAGTTGCTATATAAGGGATCATCTTGTAAACTTCGCTCGAGATCGGTAATCCCGATAATATAGAAATGGACGAAGAGGAAGCAGAAACGGTCTTCATAAAACCGAAGAAGATTGCAGCTGCAAAGACCTTCCATGGATTCCATTGCCCAAAAATCAAGACTGCCAAAGCCAGAAATCCATAACCTGCCACTGAAGCGTTAAAATTGGTGGAGGTTGGTATAACAAAAACTAAGCCTCCGATACCGGCCAATGCCCCAGAAATCATCACCCCTGCATAACGCATCCGGTAAACATTGATCCCCACAGAATCCGCAGCTTGGGGATGTTCTCCACAAGCACGAAGTCTCAAACCAAAGCGGGTTCGATATAATACTACCCATGCGATGACTAAAATCAGAAGACAAATGTAGGTAGTGATATAAGCATTCTGGAAAAGAAGAGGGCCAAGATAAGGGATATCCCCCAAAAAGGGAACTTTGCTGATGCGAAATTGATTCTTAAATGGAATCTGTTGAACAGTTCTGCCTATTACCGTTCCAGTAGCCAAACGTCCGATAAAAATGGCAAAGGGAGTGGCGGCTAAATTCAATGCCGTTCCACTAATGACCTGATTTGCTTTCATGTTGATAGCTGCATAGGCATGGAACAGAGAATATAAAAGCCCAGACAAAGCCGCAATTCCAAGAGCCATGAGAAGAAGTAAATTTCCGGAAACGACAGTGAATTGTTGCATCAGAAAAATGAATAAGACACTCGCCAAAGCACCCATGACCATGATTCCTTCTAATGCTATATTAACGACGCCACTTCGTTCTGAAAACAACCCGCCTAACGCTACGATCAGTAAGGGCATAGAAAAATACATCATCTGTTGACCTAAAAAATAAAGTAATTCTAGTCCTCTCATTGCGATTCACCTACTTCCGGTTCTTCATCCGCTTTGGTTTGCTCTCTCCGAGTCAGAAATCCCTGAATACGAGAACGGAACAACAAGGCAAAAGCACTGAAATAGATGATAGCTGCCGTAATAATGTTGATGATCTCTTGATCGTAATTCAATAACTGCAAATTGAATCCACCAACTTTAATGTAGGCGATGAAGATACCGGCAAAAAGTATACCGATCGGATGTGACATTCCCAGCAAAGAAACGGAGATTCCGTCGAATCCTTCTGTAGCAATGATATCAATCACTTTCATGTATTTACCGGAACCCGATAAATATAATAACCCTCCGCCGATCCCGGCTAAAGCTCCAGAGATCATCATGGAATACACCATATTTCTCTTGGCATTGATCCCGGCATAGAGTCCTGCGTCTTTATTCAGCCCACATGCCTTCAGTTCATAACCAAAAGTAGTTTTTTCGAGGACGATATAAATGATGATCACAAACAAGACAGCAATCAGGATTCCTCCGTTCATACTTGGATATGGAAAAATCTGATTCAATCCCCATTTTGGTATATTGGCTGCAGCAGCTACCGGTAAGGATTCGTTTTTTAGTTTATTGTAAACCGTTGCACGAATCATAATATTGACCGCACTCATGCCAATGTAGTTCATCATGATTGACGTGATAACTTCATTGACATTGCGATATGCTTTCAAAAATCCGGGTAAAAATCCCCAAATCGCTCCGGCAACCATGGCAGCTAGGATTGCTATCAGCCAGTGGATTGAGGTGGGAAGCCATTTCGTGGTAACGCCCACATAAATCGCCGCAAAGGCTCCCATTGTAAACTGCCCTGAAGCACCAATATTAAATAATCCGGTCTTAAAGGCAAATCCCACTGCTAAGCCGGTCATCATGATTGGTGTGGCAAAATACAAAACTTGACCCATGCCGGTCATGCCTTTGTTGAGACCACCTTTTAAAATAATGGCAATTCCCTCTAGTGCTTGATTAGGATTGACAATGATCAAAATCAGAAAGCCCAAAAGAAACCCGGCAACGATGGCTAAAAGAGAGGGTATCACCGATAAAATACTTTTCATCCACCTATTTCTTTTCAAAGCCATCACCTACTTTCGAACCAGACATGTATAGACCTAATTCTTCGATCGTAACCTGATCGGGCTGAAGATCCGCTACGACTCTCCCTTCGTAAAGAACGATGATTCGATCACTCACATCCATGACTTCATCTAATTCTAACGAAACCAACAGAACTGCCTTTCCGGCGTTGCGTTGTGCCAAGAGTTGCTGATGAATGTACTCAATAGCTCCCACATCTAATCCACGTGTTGGTTGTACCGCAATCAATAACTCTGGATTGCGATCGATTTCCCGAGCCAAGATGGCTTTCTGCTGGTTTCCTCCCGACATGCTTCTTGCAAGGGTCTCTCCTCCTAAGGCACTACGAATATCGTATTGCTCGATTAGATGCTCCGCATAACGATGGATATCGGCGAATCTTAGAAAGCCATGGGAAGAAAACGGCTCTTGATCATAGTTTTGGAGAATTAGGTTCTCATCTAACCGATAATCAAGGACTAACCCATGTTTATGCCGATCTTCTGGGATGTGAGCTAATCCCAATGCGCCTCTTTTTTTCGTAGACATGTGGGAGATATCTTGCTGGCAGAACGTGATTTTTCCCTCATCAAGGGGAAGTAACCCGGTCAAGGCATAGACTAGTTGGCTCTGCCCATTTCCGTCGATACCAGCGACACACACGATTTCACCCTGATTGACCGAAAAGGAGACGTGGTCAACCCAATTCTTGCCCGAACGAGGATCTCGTACCGTAAGCCCGTCTGCTCGTAAAACTTCATTTCCTAATTCTAGGGTAGGCTTTTCAATATTGAAATTGATGGATCTTCCCACCATAAGCCGAGACATTTCTTCTTTACTGGTTTCACTAACCAAAACAGTAGCAATTTTCTTTCCCTTACGCAAGATCGTACAGCGATCTGCAACTTCTTTGATTTCATTGAGCTTATGAGTAATAAAAAGTACTGATTTACCTTCTTCTACTAATTCGCGCATGATTTTCATCAATTCTATGATTTCTTGCGGTGTCAGAACAGCGGTCGGTTCGTCAAAGATCAGGATTTGATTTTCACGATAAAGCATTTTCAAAATCTCAACACGTTGTTGCATTCCAACCGTGATTTCAGAAATGATTGCATCCGGATCGATTTTCAGATGATACCTTCCGCTTAACTCCATCACCTTATCTCGGGCCTCTTGCATTTCCAAAAAACCGTTTCTCGTTGACTCAACCCCTAAAACAATATTCTCCAAAACCGTGAAGTTATGAACCAATTTAAAATGCTGATGTACCATGCCAATTCCATAACGATTTGCATCGTTGGGATTGCGAATTTTCACTTCACTGCCTGAGATGAGAATTTTCCCCTGCTCCGGTTGATATAACCCGAACAACACACTCATTAAGGTGGATTTTCCGGCTCCATTTTCACCCAACAAAGCATGGATCTCTCCTTTGCGTAGTTGCAAAGTAATATCATCGTTCGCAACGATACCCGGAAAGGTTTTGGTGATATGTAACATTTCAATAATATAATCCAAAAATCTCACCTCGTATCTCCTATTTATTCTCTTGAATTATAAAGCACAGGGAGATGTTTTGCAACATCTCCCTGTGCTAATATATACGAATTCTCTATTCAATAACAGTTACAATGGTTCTTTCCGTGGTTAAAGCGGCAGCAGAGTCCACATCAACATCGGTTTTGATTTCAATTTCATCATTGACCAATTTTGCATAAATCGCATCATAGTCTTCTTGAGTGAAGTTTTCAAACTTAGAAGTTTCCATGGGCAAACCAACACCAAGGGTTTTTACATCGACAATCATGGTTTCGCCACCTGGGAATTCTCCTGCATAGAATTCTGTTAAGGAATCATACACAGATTTGGTTAAGTTTTTCATAGCAGAGGTGATGACGGAATCCGATTCAGAGGATTGGTCTACGTCTACACCAATAGAAAACTTGCCGGTTGCCTCAGCAGCTGCCATAACGGAATCCCCTAAAGAGCCACCGCAACCAAAGACAACTTCGGTTCCTGCAGAGAACCAGCCAGAAGCCATGGTTTGAGCTTCAGGAGTTGCTTCGAACTTACCGGTATAG
>CAZAFY010000103.1:0-5600 GCA_964484445.1 uncultured Eubacteriales bacterium | reverse complement strand
ATTACAAATCGGCTCTGACGAGACCGTTGGAGAATTACACGACCGTTTAAGCCAATTGGGTGCCGAGCTTCTTCTTGAAACTTTGAATGCTTATTGCAACGCAAAGATCACACCTCAGCCTCAAGATGAATCAAAAGTGACGTTTGCGCCGCCAATCACCGACGCGGATCAACGGATTCAATGGCAAAATTCTGCCCTGACCATTCAGAATCAAATCAGAGGTTTGAACCCGTGGCCGGTCGCGTATACACATTATCAGAATCAACTCTGGAAACTCTGGAAATCTACCGTTGTGAGTTCAAATGGAACGAAAGCGATTCCGGGAGAAATCCTTGCAGTCAAAGAAGATGGAATCATCGTCCAATGTGGTAGTGGATGCTTATGCCTCACGGAGCTTCAGCCTGCCGGCAAAAAGCGGATGTCGGTAGAGGCTTATGTCAGGGGACATTCCATTCAAGTAGGGGAGATCTTATGTTAGAAAAATCGTTGAGCGGCAGACAAGCAGCTTTTTTGCTTTTGATGAAAGCAGAAGAGGGTGCTTATATCAATTTAGAGTTATCTCAATTATTGAATCAGCGTTTGATTGCCGATCTTGATCGAGGTTTTGCAACGGAATTGACCTATGGCTGCTTGAAACAACAAGCTTGGCTTGATTTCTTCTTACAGAGGTGGTTGACCCGTCCGCTTTCACAATTAGACCGTCCGATCCTAATTGCCTTACGATTAGGATTGTACCAAATCCATTTCATGGATCGTATTCCGGCACATGCAGCTGTTTCTGAGACCGTTGATCTGATCAAAGAGGATTTTCCATATGCCGCTGGTGTCGTCAATGCGGTGTTACATAAAGCACTCAAGCAAGAAGACTGGACGGTGCGCTCTAAAAAAGGGAAAGCAGGCTGGTTATCGATTACCTATTCTCATCCTCTCTGGATGATATACCGCTGGATCAAACGCTTTGGAGAAGAGTCAACAGAAGCGCTCTTGCAAGCGAATCAGCAAACACCACAGACGTTCTTGCGCGTAAATACCCTGAAAATTCTTCAGGAAGATTTGTGGGAATCTTTGCAGGAACGACAAGTGCCTGTGAGGAAATCTGAATTATTAAAAGAATGTTTCTTATTAGAGGGTCCTGTTCAAATTATAGAAGATGATTTAGCACATGGATCAGTAGTGATTCAAGATATTGGAGCGATGATGATTGCTCGGATTTTAGATCCTCAGCCAGGTGAAACTATCCTGGATTATTGTTCTGCACCGGGTGGGAAAGCAACCCACATCGCAGCCCTGATGTTGAATCAAGGTAAAGTCGTCGCTTTAGAATTACACAAGCACCGTGCCGAATTGATCGAGCGCTTAGCGAAACGAACCGGTGCATCGATTATTCAAACCTTACAGCACGACGGAACCAAACCCTTGACAAATGCAATGCAATTTGACAGGATCTTATTGGATGCTCCTTGCTCGGGAACAGGCGTACTAGGTCGAAAAGTGGATGCTCGCTGGCAAAAGACCTATGAGCAATTAGCAGACTTGGTTCAATTACAGCAAGCTCTTCTACAACAAGCTTATACCTATCTCAAGCCGGGTGGATCCATGATTTATAGCACCTGTTCTCTTGAATGGGAAGAAAACGAGAAGAATATTCAATGGTTTTTAAGTCAAGAACCAACGGCTTCTTTGGAATCATTCGAGTTACCAACACCCGAAAAGTTACAAGCCTCGGAAGGCTTTTATACGATCTTACCTCAAACATTTGGGGGAGACGGGTTCTTTATAGCGAAACTTCGTAAAGGGATATAGAAAGGTCGTACAAAATGGATCAACAAAAGAAATACCGCTGGTTGGGCTTAACGCTGCAACAAATGGAGGCGGCCATGGAAGAGATCGGTGAAAAGCCTTTTCGGGCTCGGCAATTAGCCGATTGGATTTTTCAAAAAGGCGTCTTCGACTTTGCTGAAATGACCAACTTCTCAAAAGATTTCAGAGGAAAACTAGAAGCTGTTAGTACCGTTGGTATGCCGAAAATACATCAATTACTAGAATCCAGACAAGACCCAGTCAAGAAAACCCTCATTGAACTAGAAGACGGAGAAATTGTCGAAAGCGTTTTGATGAAATATAATTATGGCAACTCCGTTTGTGTGTCAAGTCAAGCAGGCTGTAAAATGAATTGTAGCTTCTGTGCTACAGGGCTTGGTGGATACCGCCGAAACTTGACCGCCGGAGAAATGTTAGCTCAAGTTCTTCTGATGAGGCAAGTCGATGAAGGACAACGAGTCAGTCATATCGTCCTGATGGGTATGGGCGAACCCTTAGACAATTTTGATGAAATGCTGCTTTTTTTGAAAATTGCCAACGCTTCTTGGGGTCTTGGAATCGGCTACCGACATATTTCTGTCTCAACCTGTGGCTTGACTCCGCAAATTGCCCGTTTGCAAAAAGAGGACCTACCTATTAATTTATCGATTTCCCTGCATGCCCCGAATGATCGGATCCGTCAGCAGATCATGCCGATTGCAAAAAAGTACCCCATGGACGAGCTTTTAGTAGCCTGTAAAGAGTATTCTGAGCAAACCAAACGCAGGATCACCTTTGAATATAATTTGATCCAAGGGGTGAATGACAGTCCGGAGCACGCCAAAGAACTAGCCGGTAAATTAAAAAGAATGTTGGCCTTTGTCAATCTTATCCCTTTGAATTCGGTTCCGGAAACAAGACTGTATCGGAGTTCTCAAGCAACCATCCAGCAGTTTTCTGAGGTTTTAACCCAAAATGGGATCGAGTCCACCATTCGAAGAGAAATGGGTGGAGATATTTGGGCCGCTTGCGGTCAGCTACGAGGTCAATTCAACCGCTGAGAGGATGATGAATCGTGAATCTTTTGCATTATGGTGCCGCTACGCATAGCGGCAAAGTTCGGCCGATGAATCAAGACAGTCTATATGCCGGAAGAATGGAACGAAAAGATGGTTTCGGAATCCATTTCTTTGCCGTCGCCGACGGGATCGGTGGTTATGAAGGTGGAGATACTGCCAGTAAAATTGCCATTGAAACGTCCTGTTTCTTTCTCAAGAAACATGCAGCGCTTTGGACCATGGAAAATGGCATTACCGGTTGGCCGAAATTATTGCAAGAGATGCTCTGCGAGATGAATTCCCGAATTTTAGAAGCTGCGCACGAAGATCCTCGTTTTAACTCCATGGGTACAACGTTTACCGGTGTTGTTGAAACAGGAGGACTTCTCTATATGCTGCATGTTGGCGATAGTCGCCTTTATCATTGCGACGGTAAAGAGATTTATCAGATTTCTTCCGATCATTCCTGGAGTGCCGAATTGTTACGAAGCGGTCAAATTTCCGCGTTGGAAGCCAAAAACCATCCCAATCGCAATGTCTTGACACAATCTTTGGGGTATCCTGGCAAAATAACTGCTGAAATCAAACTTTTGGAACTGTGCCCGCAATCAAAGCTTCTTTTGTGTAGCGATGGTTTGTTTAATTTAGTCAATGATGAAGAATTGCTGCAAGCTCTGATTGAAATGAAAGAACCCTATGATACAGCTCAACATTTGGTTGCACTGGCGAATGAACGAGGCGGAATCGACAATATCACCGTAATCACCGCTCAGTATTTAGCGGAGAAAGAAGGTGATTCTCGTTGATTGGAATGATTTTGAAAGATCGATATGAGATTCTTGAACAAATCGGCAGCGGTGGCATGTCCATTGTTTACAAAGCCAAAGATCACAAATTGGATCGTTTGGTTGCCATTAAAGTGTTACGAGATGAATTCTTATCGGATGAAGACTTTTTGCGGCGATTCCGCAGAGAAGCCGAATCCCTTCAAAGACTCAATCATCCCAATTTGGTAGCAACCTATGCGGTTCAGGTAACCAGTCCCCCGTATTATATTGTTATGGAATTAGTGGAAGGTTTGACCCTCGATAAAATTCTTGCTCAACAGAATTTCACCTATGAGCAGGTGATTTATTATGCTGCTCAAATGACGAGAGCATTAGTGCATGCACATCATAATCAGGTCATTCATCGTGACATTAAACCGCACAACATGATGATCGATGAAACCGGATTATTGAAATTAGCGGATTTCGGCATTGCTCTGACCGTTTCTAACTCCACCTTGACCAATACTCGTGCCATTGTGGGTTCTGTTCATTATTTTTCACCGGAACAAGCTCAAGGAAAGCCGGTTACTGAACAATCGGACCTCTATTCGCTGGGGATTGTCATCTATGAAATGCTTGCCGGCCGAGTACCTTTTTTAGGGGAAACCCCAATTGAGCTCGCTCTGAAGCATGTTCAAGAAGAAGTACCACCGTTGCAAGATTTTTGTCCGGATTTGCCCCCCGCAATTGAGAATGTGGTCATTAAGTTATTAGAAAAAGATCCGGAAGATCGTTATGAGAGTGCGGATGAGCTGTTAGAAGACTTAGAAAGTCTCCTGACTGCAGGTATCAAACCGGATCTGAACAGACCAAAAAAACCAAAACATCTGTCGGTGTCCGAGAAAGCTGAAGTCAAACGAAAGCGAGTGGTGTGGATGCG
The DNA here is from genome assembly GCA_964484445.1 of uncultured Eubacteriales bacterium. Lineage (GTDB taxonomy): Bacteria > Bacillota > JAAYKD01 > JAAYKD01 > JAAYKD01 > CALCNS01. Next base: position 1,032 of record CAZAFY010000103.1, on the reverse strand, counting down.
TCGTGGGATCGTAGTCGGCGTCATTTTATCTCTGCTTTTATTAGTGGCGATCGGAGTCAACACACTTCTGTTTACTGCAAATGGGGAAGCCGTTACGGTTCCCAATGTCATGGGAAAAAGCTTGACCGATGCTGTAGCAACACTCGATGAATCTCATCTTGATTATCAAGTACTAGAAAGTATCTACGATAAAGATCATCCCGAGGGGACGGTTCTCCGGCAAACCCCCATGCCAAATTCTCAAGTCAAAAGTGGCCGTATCGTGAACTTAACTATTAGTAAGGGGATTGAACTTAGACAAGTGCCTATGGTCGTGGGAGCAACGGAGCGAACCGCGGTGGTTCAATTACAAAACGAATCCTTCGAAGTCAAAGTGGTTACCGAACAGAGCGCGACCATTGCCGAAGGCACGGTTATTCGTCAAGAACCCGAGTCGTTTAAACGAATACCAGTTGGTAGCGAAATCATAATAACCGTTTCTGGTGGCTTAGAGAAAGTAAAGGTCCCCGATGTACGTGGAATGACGGTTTCCGAAGCCCGGACGACTTTGGAAGCCGCTGGCTTAAAACTGGGTGATGTCAGCATTATTGCGGATCCTACCAAACCTCAATGGCTGATCACGACACAGCAGCCTTCTCCCGATATTGAACTGCAAAAGGGTTCTCCTGTTCATGTAGTGGAAAATCAAGGTGCACAAACCGCGTCAATTACGATTACTTTCGACAAGGACAAAGAAAGCTTTATCAAAGTTTTGGTAACCGATAATTATGCAACTTATCCCATTAGAGTAGTTTACGAACAGACTCATTATAAGGGTGACCCACCCTTAACACTGGAAATTCCCATTGTTTCACCGGCTACGGTCGAAGTTTATCGAAACGGAAAATTAGAAGTGAGTAAGAAGTTTTAAAGATAGGGGTGACCTATGCCTGAAGTTCTCGTGATCAAACGAGTCGGGGGTTTATATGAGCTGTTAGATCAGCAAGGGGAGCGCTATACAGGGAAGAGCAGAGGAAAAAACAAAGAAAGCGG
>CAZAFY010000102.1:0-5607 GCA_964484445.1 uncultured Eubacteriales bacterium | reverse complement strand
CTTTATATTCCTTAGCTTGCATCCGAATTCCTTGCGGGTTTGCATACTCAGCACCATAAATGCGATTTTGGATATCTACTCGATACGCTTGCTCTAGATGATGGCACATTTTCGAGGTGCCTTGAGGGCCAAAAACTTGTAACGGTTCTTCTCTGCCTAATACCCAAGGAGTCAGTAGCAGATCCGCGAGACCCGCCGTATGGTCAGAATGAAGATGGGTCAAGAAGACCCTGCTGAGATTTTTGGCTACTAATTCGCGAACCCCTTGCAGAACTGCGGCTTCAGCACGACGAACCACGCCCGGGCCGCAATCCAACAAATAAACGTGTTCGGCTACCAGAAGAGCAATGGCCGGACCAGATTTGCTGGGTAAGGCATTGGGGGTACCGGTACCTAACATTATGATTTTGACTTCTTCAGACATACTAACCCTCCTACTATATAGATTTTGCTTCGGTCTCGGGAAGAAACCGAAGCAAATTGATCAAAAAGCAACTCTGCTGAGCGCGGACTCTACAATCATTTTTATCAATTCCGGGTAAGTGATCCCCTTCAAAGCACACAGAATCGGTAAATCTGAATAATGCGGATTCAAACCTGCTAAAGGGTTCACTTCTAAAAAATTGGGCACCTCATGAGCATCCATTTTTAAATCTACGCGACCGCAATCACGACATTCCAATCCTCGCCAAGCCTTGATGGCTAACTCTGAACATAGCACTGTTTCTGTTTCGCTGGCAAGTCTATATTCAACACGCTCTTTGTAGTTGATCTTGTTTAAGTAAGTATAGCCCTCCTGGTGATGATCTCCACGCAATTTGATTTCCATGACCCCTAGAACACGAGCTTTTTCCCCGCTTCCAATCATTCCCACGGTAAACTCTCTACCGGGTAGATATTGTTCTACTAAGACAGGTTGGTCGAACTCCAATAATAATTTAGCACAGCTATTTTTCAGTTGCTCGTGGTTTTCCACCTTTGAATGAAGACCGATGCCCTTACTGGAACCTTCTGCCACAGGTTTAACAAACATGGGATAATCAAAGGAGCGAATACGAAGGTTCTCAAGGGAACGAATGATCTTGAATTTGGGTGTGGGGATTTCCAAGTCACGAACGATGCGTTTTGCCATTCCCTTATGCAACGCAATTGCCAAGACCATGGGATCTGAAAAGGTGTAGGGAATTCGATAAGCATCCAATAAAGCGGGTACCTGTGCTTCGCGGCTGAGTCCATTCATGCCTTCAGCAATATTGAAGACCAAGTCCCATCGTTTTCCTGATGCTAATTTGCAAACCAGAGAAGAAATGGATCCTATTCGTTCCGTTGTGTGTCCCAGCGCTTGGATCGCTTGATCCAAAGCCTCAATTGTTTCCGCCTCATCTAATTCAGCGGTCTCTTCTTTTGTGTATCCTTCTTCAAGATACGCACTGCGCAAATCGTAAGTGATGCCGATATGCATCCGACATTGCCACCCTTCACATATTTGTTAGAGAGTTTTTAGGACTCCACGCACATATTCCACTTTTTTGAAAGAAATCCTTTTTTGTGATTTGAATCGTTGACGCAACCCTAAAGAAGTGTTAACATTAGATATGTTACCAGTATATATTTTATATGAAAAGAGGGAAAGCAACTATGAAAAAATTGATCAGGAACAATGTCTCCTGGGTGGGAAAAGTTGATTGGGAACTGCGAAAATTCCACGGAGAAGAGCTTTCCACCCATAGAGGTTCCAGTTATAACTCCTATTTGATTCAAGAAGAAAAAACCGTTTTGGTAGATACCGTTTGGCTTCCTTTTGCCGAAGAATTTGTTGAAAATTTAGCATCTGAAATCGATCTGAACAAGATTGATTTCATCGTGGCAAATCACGGCGAAGTGGACCACAGTGGCGCTTTACCGGCTTTGATGAAACGCATTCCAAATGTGCCCATTTACTGCACTGCCAATGCTGTCAAGTCTTTGAAGGGTCAATATCACCAAGATTGGGATTTCAGAGTAGTTAAAACAGGCGATTCCGTCGATATTGGCAATGGCAAGAAATTGGTTTTCGTGGAAATGACCATGTTGCATTGGCCGGATTCCATGGCGACCTATATGACCGGCGACAACATCTTATTCAGCAACGACGCCTTTGGTCAACATTATGCCAGCGAACGACTCTTTAATGATCTAGTAGATCCGTGTGAACTTTGGTTTGAGGCGTTGAAGTATTATTCCAACATCATTACTCCGTTTGCTCCAATCCTTCGCAAAAAATTGGCTGAGATCATAGCCTTGAATCTGCCGATTGATATCATTGCTACCAGTCATGGTATCATTTGGCGCGACAATCCTATGCAAATCGTGGAAGCCTATAGTAAGTGGGCGAATGATTACCAGGAAAATCAAATCACGGTGGTCTATGACACGATGTGGAACGGCACCAAGGCCTTGGCTGAAAAAATCGCTGAGGGCATCCAAGCCGCCGATTCCGAGGTTGTAGTTAAGACCTATAACTTAGCCCGAGTTGATGACAACGATCTGATTGTTGAAGTCTTCAAATCTAAATCTGTAGCCTTCGGTTCTCCAACTGTAGGCGGCCATATGCTTCACTCTTTAGCTGGCTTCATCCACTTTGTGCAAGAGCTCAAGTTCAAAGGTAAGAAAGCTGCTGCTTTCGGTTGCTATGGCTGGAGTGGCGAAGCACCTAAGAAAATCAACGAAGAAATGGCTAAGGGTGGTTTTGAAATCATTGGCGATCCTCTCCGTAATTCTTGGAACCCCGATGCAGACCAACTGCAAAAGGCCTTTGAATTCGGCCAACAAATCGCAAAAGCCTAAAAAAATTAATATAATTTGTTTTGGGGACGGTTCTCTCTTATGAGAGAACCGTCCCCACTGTTACATCCCCTTAATTTATTATAAACTTAACCTGAGTTTAACCAAATAACATCATCTTTGATTGAATTTTATCCAAAGAAAACGTATAATAGAAGAAAGAAATGCCCTAAGGAAGTGTACTATGATTTATTCTCTCGTGGATTTAGGTTCCAACACCGTGCGTTTATCCGTATACCAATGCGACGGTAAAAGTCTTAAAGTTCTATTTAGCCGCAAAGTTAATTTGGGGCTGGCTGGTTATGTACAAGATGGCATTTTATCTGAAGAAGGCATTCAACGAGCAATATCCGTTTTACATAACTTCCAAAGCACTTTAGATAACTTAGGCCTTGGATCTGCGCAGGTTTTTGCGACCGCTTCCTTAAGAAATATTAAGAACCGGACTGAAGCCACCGAAGCCATTCAAGAGGCCACTGGGATCATTGTCGATGTAATCAGCGGTGAGGATGAAGCCCGTTATTCCTTTATTGGCACCAGACTGGAACGTCCTACCGAAGACGGCTTGGTGGTCGACATCGGCGGAGGTAGTGCCGAAATCACCTTAAGTAAAATGAATAAAATTGTAGAAGCGATCAGTATCCCAATCGGATCTTTGAATCAAATCCCAAAAACCAAAGCACCTGGGTTCAATCGCATTCTCATGTCTAAAAGCGAACATAAGCGCGTTAAGGATTTGGTACAAAAAACCTTGAATGAATATCCCAATCTTCAACGCAAAAAAGTTTCGATTATGGTGGGCGTTGGCGGAACTATTCGAGCCGCCGGTAGGTTGAATCAAGAGATATATCATCTCTCGTTAGAGGAACGAAACATTGAGGTTGGTCATATCAAAGAGATGAACACCCTACTAATCGAAGACGAAGCAGCCGGTCTCGAGACGCTGCTAAAAGTTGCTCCCGATCGGGTTCGAACTCAACTCTATGGCATGACCATTTTGCAGGTAATTGCCAAGCACTTCCGCTGTGAAGAGGTCTTTGTTAGCCGCTTTGGAGTTCGGGAGGGCTATTTGGTAGAGAAATTGCTCGCCTGTCCTTCCCGTGAACAGTATCCGAAATGGGAAGACCCCATGGATGCGAGCGCTTGGGAACGATTCCCCGAGCTAAATCCGGAAAACAATGAGGCAGGTGAACTCTAAGAAAAGAGTGATGTCAATGGCGGATTACAGATATACACAAAACCGCGATCTATCTTGGTTGCGGTTTAATGAGCGTGTACTGCAAGAAGCCCGTGACACCCTTGTCCCTCTTTTGGAGCGACTACGCTTCGTTACCATCTTTTGCAGCAATCTAGACGAGTTTTTTATGATTCGCATGGGAAGCACCTATGATCTTGCTTTGCACCAACCCGAGCATATCGATAACAAATCTGGTCTTGAACCCATGGAAATTTTCAACACCGTATTGCAGAGGGTTCGGCCTTTAATCCAACAAATGGACGAAATCTTCCACGAAGTGGAGTCCGCTTTAGAGCAGTACGAATGCAAGCGGCTTACCTTCCGTAATTGGAACGACATAGACCGTAAATACGCCCGACATTTCTTCCGCCAAAACATCTTACCCGTGCTGTCACCGCAAATCCTCGACAGCAGGCACCCCTTCCCCCATGTACCCAGCAAAGCCCTTCACCTCTGTGTGGAATTACGGGAAGCCGATAAACCTAAGAAGAAAGGCTCTACCGTCTTTGGAATGATTCCTGTGCCGGATTTCTTACCACGTATGATTCTCCTGCCGGGTCCTGCTTTGCGTTATATGCTCGTGGAAGAAATCATTTTAGAGTATGCCACAGAGGCTTTCCCTTTTTATGAAGTCCTCGATAAATCCATCTTCTGCTTGACACGCAATGCCGATTTATCGATTGACGAAATGGAATTGAACCCTTTAGAAGATTACAAGGAACAGATGCGATCTATTCTTAAAAAACGAAGTCGGTTAGCCCCGATTCGTTTAGAAATACAGTATCAAACAAATGCAACCAACATCGTTCGCTATCTCATGAAACAATGGAATCTCAAGGAACAGCAGGTGTTTTATCAGCAAGCGCCTTTGACCTTTAGTTATCTTACCCAATTGATGGAGAAAGTACCTGCTAAACACAGAGTGCGCTTCCTATATCCTGCTTATACTCCTCAATACCCCGTGAACTGGGACCCTCAAGAAAGCAAAATACGCCAAGTTTTAGCAGCAGATCGCCTGATTTATTTTCCCTATGATACCCTTGAACCTTTTTTACAACTGATCAAGGAAGCCTCGGAAGATCCGGCTGTGCTTTCCATAAAGATTGCGATATATCGTTTAGCGAACCGTTCTCGTCTCGTGGAATATCTCTTATCTGCAGTGGAACACGGCAAAGAAGTTTTGGTATTGGTGGAACTACGCGCTCGCTTTGACGAAGCCAACAATATCAACTGGACCGAAATTTTGGAAGAAGGGGGCTGCAAAGTTATCTACGGCTTGGAAAACTACAAAGCCCACGCCAAAATCTGCCTGATTACTCGGCAAGAACGAGATAAACTGCAATACCTAACCCAAATCGGCACCGGTAATTACAACGAAAAAACGGTCCATCTTTATACCGATCTTTCCCTACTCACAGCAAACCCCCTTATTGGCGAAGATGCGAACCGCTTCTTTGCCAATATGAGCATTGGCAATTTAGAGGGACACTATAACTCCCTCTTGGTAGCCCCTCACGAAATGAAACCGGCACTGTTGAAGTTAATAG
>CAZAFY010000101.1:0-5664 GCA_964484445.1 uncultured Eubacteriales bacterium | reverse complement strand
GCCTTCTGGTCCCAAGCCAGACGCGCTACCAAACTGCGCTACGTCCCGAAACGAACTCGTCGGACTCTTTTGCTCCCGAGCCGGGGAATTATCCTTGGCCTCGCGTGCCAACATAATATAACATAGAGACGGAGATTTGTAAACCCACAACGTGAAATTTTTTTGGGGGTTTCCTTAGAGTTTTATGGGTTATGAAAAAGAATCAACCGTTCAAAAGTTCTTCTAACCGCGAGGAACAAATTCTCATGGCTTTTCCTCGGTGACTGATTTGATTTTTCAATTCCAAAGGTAGTTCAGCATAGGTCATTTCGAACTCCGGCACCCAAAAAAGCGGGTCATACCCAAAACCGGCATTCCCCTTAGGTTCGGTCAAAATATAACCTTTACATTCTCCTCTGAACAGCTCAGTAGGATGACCGGGTCGGGCAAGTGCGATTTCTGAAACAAAAAAGGCTTCGCGTTGAAAGAAACCAACATCTTCAAGTTTGTTTAGTAGAAGTTGATTATTTTCAGCATCTGTTGCCGACTCTCCCGCATATCGTGCGGAAAAAATGCCGGGTTCTCCCTTCAAATAAGGAACGACCACACCTGAATCATCTGCGATTGCCCATTCACCGGTATGATTCGCCAAGGCCTCCGCCTTGATAGAAGCATTTTCTGCAAAAGTGAACCCAGTTTCTTCAATCTCCTGAATATAACCAATTTCCTTTGAAGTCTGCAGATCGATCGGTAAATGCTTAACAAGCACCCGGAATTCCGCAACTTTCCCCTGGTTACCGGTTGCTAATATGATTTTTCTCAACATTGTTATCGACTCCAAGATGTTTTCGCTTCTGTTAATGCTTCCGTTTGTAATTGAAACAGATGTTTTATGCCAATCTCAGCAGAAGTAATCATAAGGTCAAGTTGCTCTCGTTGGAAGGTTGCTTCTTCTCCGGTTGCTTGAACTTCGACAAAAGCTCCCTCACCCGTCATGACAACATTCATATCTACTTCAGCTGTAGCATCCTCCTGATAACAGAGATCCAACAAAACTTGATTACGGACGAGTCCAACACTGACAGCGGCTAATTGATCACGAACCGGATTTTTTGAAATCAGCCCTTGATTTCTCAAATGCTGACATGCTATGACCAAAGCAACCCAAGCTGCTGTAATTGAGGCGGTTCTCGTTCCGCCATCGGCTTGTAAAACATCGCAATCTAAGGTGATCGTTCTTTCACCTAATTTTTCCAGATCCATTACAGCTCGCAATGATCTACCGATCAAGCGTTGGATCTCATGGGTCCGTCCACCGATCCCACCAGCTCCGCGGCCTTCTCGTTGGTTTCTGGTTTCTGTAGCACGCGGAAGCATATTGTATTCTGCAGTGACCCAACCCTTTCCACTACCACGCAAAAAAGGAGGTACGCGTTCCTCCACAGTCGCTGTGACGTGGACGATCGTTTGCCCACAGTGGATCTCAACCGAACCTTCGGCATAGCGATTAAACCCGGTTTTTAGGAAAACCGGGCGTAGTTCATTTTCTTTTCGACGGTCAATTCTCATAAAAAAATTTACTCCACATCTGCTTTCATAATTTCGTCTAAGCGTTTTAAAGACTCAACAAGATGAATCCGATCTTCCTCATTGACTTCTACCAAGATCCCAGCTAAGTACTGCTTTCTTCTGGCAATGACTTCGTCGACAAGAATTTCACCTTTTGGCAAAATCTGTAAGCGAACTACCCTGCGATCGTTGCTGTCACGAATTCTTTGAACCAATTCATTCCGTTCCATACGGTCAATCAAATCGGTAGCCGTACTGTATGCCAAATACATTTTCTCCCCTAATTCTCCAATGGTTATGTTGCCATTTCTCTGCAGAACCTGTAAAGCAGTCAGCTGCGGTGGTGTAATATTGAAATCTGCCAGAATTTCTCGCCCGCGTTTTCGAATGACTGCACTGACATGGCGTAGCAACCATTCTAACTCAGCTACGTATTCCGATACATTCATATTATTTTCCATAGTACTCACTCCTATCACTTGATAACAGAATTATACATCTTCAATCTCAAGGTGTCTACCCTTTTATAAGCTAGATGAAAAATTTTACCTATAGAAATTTTCGACTTACGGGGAAATTTGACTGTCATGATTGATGATTAGGAATCTAAGAATTGGATCACCGAGATTCATCCTTCCATTGACCACGGCCACACGCTTTCCTTTAAACAAGAATTGAACTTTTTCGATTTCAGAAAACTCGGTTAATGTTTGTACGATCGCACGAAAAGCAACCGATGATCGCTCGTCACTGCAATCGATGATACTTGAATCACAATTCAAATCTAAGTAAGCTATGCGATTATGCACTGAAAAGCTATTGAGTGGCAAACTCTCCTCAGAATCCTGACCGGTAATCAGAGTGGAAGGCCAAAAAGTTGGTGCATAATTTTGAGGTCCTTGCAGCAGAATTTCCAGAGCTTGCAGACTCAAATTGTCGGAATGTTGCAATCGAATCGTTAAAGGAATGAGGTTTTCCGTATTGGGGATCCTCCAATAAACAACTGCTTTGTTTTCCTGTTTCAACGTTTCCTCATTCGGCCATTTCGGCCTGCTAACCGGTAAATTGATTTCGTATTGTGCACTGTTGCGTGACAAAAAATTACCATTCTTTCCGTCAATCAGAAATTGAACCCTTTCTATAGTCGAGAATTCAGTTAAGGTCATTACTAGAGCATCCCCTACACTCCGAACAGCATTTAGGGAAGGCAATCCCAACGTGAACGAGTCAGGTAGATCCAGCTCTGCAATAGCTTGACTTATCTTGATGTTCTCAGTAACGATAGGCTGCAAATTCAAAGCTTCACAAATCGAAAGAAGGGTTTGATTTAATGCCTGAACATGTAAGGCCTGATTCCCTGTAGATGTTCCGGTCATGGGATAATACCAGTATCGCGTACCATTACTAAACAATTGGTAATAGATATAGGAGGTTCCCTCTTTAGGGTTCTGATCGGGTAGATAAAGATCGAATGGAGACTCGACTGTGTCATTCATTTCATCTTCAGGAATGATAATCTTGGGTGGATCTGAAACCGGCTGGCATCCCTGAACAAGCAGGAACAAGACCAAAAACAAAAAAGCTCTTAATCTCACAGTTTATCCCCCCTACCATTTTTCCTTCGAACACGCACACGATAAAAGGAGATCAAATAAAGCAGCCAAAACGGCACTAGAATTAACGGTACCCGATTTGCATAGGCATGTAAATACCACGGGGTTTCCCGCTCTTCTTCGAGAAAACCCTCCCCTCTCGACAAAACGACTTCGTTTTTCAACAAGGTAATCAACCTCTGTTCAGGTTCTAAACGAACTAGGAGATTCTCTGCTATCTCATCAGATCCAATGTGAGCGACCTCGACATCGTCCGAAACCTTCCATGTCTGTTCACCGAAGATCAAAGAGCTGTTACGTTCAATTAAAACTGTACTCTCCAAGGAATCTCTGACTGCGAGGAGAAGTCGGTCCATTTCATTCCAAATATCAGAACTTCCCATTAAAACAGCTACAAATCGAGTCTCACCTTTTTCTGCTCCATAAACTAAGGTTTGACCCGCCTCATCGGTGTAGCCATTTTTATTGGCCAACACCCAGGAGTAGGGTAACGCTTGAAGAGTAGCATGATAAATGATTCTGTCTTCCGTCTTACCATGCCACGACATTGCATACGATTGCGTATTGGCAATTCGGATGAAATCTGGATTATTCAGAGCAGCGCTAAAAATAATAGCCATATCATTCGCTGTAGAATAATGTTCATCTTCGTGCAATCCGGAGGGGTTCATAAAATGACTATGGGTCGCTCCTAAAGAGATCGCTTTTTCGTTCATTTTCTCAGCAAAGGCTTCGACGCTGCCACTTATGTGTTCTGCTAATGCAACTGCAGCATCATTCGCCGATACCATGAGTAAGCCATGAAGCAGGTCTTCTACAGTCTTTCTTTCACCGTACTCCAACCAGAGTGTGGTTCCGATAATACTGTCGATTGCATGGTCACTCACCTGCACCATCTCATCAAGATCACTGTTTTCTAAAACCACTAAAGCCGTCAAAACTTTGGTTATACTGGCGGGATATGCTTTTTGATTTCCGTCTTTTTGCCAGTAGACCACTTTACTGTTGGCATCTATGACAATTCCGGTTTGGTCTCCGTTGATACGCGGATCAGCCATTGCAGCAATTGCTACTTCATGACCCAAAAACATTCCTATGAGACAAAATAAAACAGTCCATTTTCTCCACATAAAGAATCCCCCTCTCAACGAAACCTTATTACATTTCGATTCCGCTTAGGATTTTCCTTTATTAAAAAACCGCCCATAAGGGCGGTTTTTCCCATTACTCTGTCAAAGACCCTAAAACTACAGCGATTTCCAAAGTTTCATCTCCACGGATTACGGTTAACGTGATTTCATCACCGGGACTATACTTCCGAATCTCAGCAACAATATTGTCACCTACTATGATTGTACCATTCAGTCGAATGATAATATCACCACCGACCGAAACGGTGTCCTCTCCAACCAAAACATCTTCCGTTGCTCCTTTGAGCCCCGCTTTATCCGCGGCACTGCCCGGTGTCACTTCCACGATCATAGAACCACTCTCAACAGGTAATCCTAAAAGATGATAATCTTCTCCCAGGCTCTCTTTCAGAATATTCAAAGATAAGGACTGGACACCTAAAAGGGCTTTCCCAACCGTCTTCCCTTCCAAAATTGCCGTTGCTACTTGATATACGGTTGTGGAAGGAATTGCGAATCCAATTCCATCGGCAGAGAGGATCCCCGCACTGGTAACACCAATGACTTCACCGGCAGAGTTTAATAACGGGCCTCCGGAACTTCCTTGATTGATATTGGCGCTCGTTTGTAATAAGTTTTCAATGGTATACTCATTACCGTTGCTGGCCGTTATGGGGTAAGAGCGATCCACCGCGCTGACAATTCCTTCGGAAACGGTCGGAGAGCGGTTCAACCCCAATGCCGAATTACTCGATGCCAGCGGACAACCTATCGCAATTGCTTTCTGACCGACTTGAACAGTACGACTATCGGCTAAAGGTAAAGGCAACAAGGTCTCTCCCTCTGCATCAATCTTAATCACGGCCAAATCGTTAAATTTGTCGCTTCCAATAACCGAAGCTTCGTAAGATTTCCCGTTTTGTAAAATCACATGGATTGAATCCATACCTTCTATGACATGAAAATTGGTTATAATCAAGCCGTCGGACCGAAATACAAACCCGGTACCATTGCCTTGAATCGCTTGCACGGCATCCCGTTGCGAAGGGAATAAAATACCCGCCAAGCCCCCTAAGTCCAGATCTTGCTTCTTACTGACCAGCACTTGGACAACGCTGCCAATAGACTTGTTGACTACAGCAATGGTATTACTTTCCGACTCCAAAAACGCTGTTTCATCTTTCAACAACAAAGCTTGTGAGGATTGTGTTTTCAATTCGGAAACCACTAAGGTTTGAGAAGGGCTTCGTCTCGTCAAAGCAAGATAGACCAATCCTCCCCCTGCCGAACCCGCTAGAATCGCACATAAAACCACTAAAGCAACGATGTTTCTCCACGAAGACCACAGTTTTGTATCGTTAAACGCTTTATTG
>CAZAFY010000100.1:0-5732 GCA_964484445.1 uncultured Eubacteriales bacterium | reverse complement strand
AATCCCCCTTTCATTTGCTATTAGTGTATATATACATTATATACACATTCTATTAAATGTCAAGCAGAATCGATTGAGAATTTGTCAGATTCTTGTCATCTCCTGTCGGTAAGCGAAAATCAAAGGAGTTGCGTTCTCTGGAGAAGAATTTATTTCGCAACACTAAAGGATGGGAGTCTTTTACAATGGATAATTTTATCCTATCGGCCAACGTGGTTTTACCCTTGTTTTTTACAATGATGGCAGGGTATGCCATGAAGCGGTTGCAATGGTTTGATGATGTCTTTCTGAGGCAGTGGAATCGGATTTCCTTTCGCTTTTTTTTACCGATTCTGCTTTTTGTGAATATATACCAAACTTCCGGAAATTTGGCCGAGATTTTTAATGCAAAACTTTTGTTATTTGCAGTTGCAGCGGTCACAATTTGCTTTCTACTTCTTTGTTTGCTGATCCCAAAAGTAGAACCAGATGCTCGAAGAAAAGGGGTGCTAATCCAAGGAATCTTTCGCAGCAATTTTGTCATTTTTGGTCTACCAATTACAGCTGCTTTATACGGAGATATGGGGTTGGCAACGACATCAATCATCATTGCTATCATAGTTCCATTTTACAATGTATTATCCGTTATCATTTTGGAGTATTACCGTGCCGGCAAAGCCGATTTGAAGGTCGTTCTGAAAGGCATTTTAACCAACCCACTGATTATTGGGTCAGTTTTGGGAATTGCTTTCTTGATCAGCGGAGTAAAATTACCCTATTTCTTTGAGAAGACACTTGCTGATGCAGCTAAGGTAGCCACTCCACAAGCACTCGTAATTTTGGGAGGTTCCTTTCACTTTACGAGTATCCAACATCATTGGAAACCCTTGCTAATGGGAGTTGCTGGGCGATTATTACTTGTGCCGCTTGTTTTCATTCCGATCTCTATTTTTATTGGCTTTCGTAACGCAGAATTGGTCACGCTAATCTCCATGTTTGGAGCTCCTACCGCGGTATCTTCCTACACCATGGCGCAGCAAATGGGCGCTGATGATGAATTAGCCGGACAATTGGTCGTCTTTGCAGCGATATTCTCTGTTTTCACGATGTTTCTGTGGATCTTCCTGGGGAAAACATGGAATCTTTTATAGGGGAGGGTAGTGTTTCGCCTTGGGTAAGTTCCAGATACAGAAATATCTTGACAAAAATCCACATACTTAGTACATTGAAAGTATCAATCAATAGGAGGCGATTTTATGAAAGTAGCTATCGGCGGTATGAGTCACGAAACTAATGTTTTTTCTCCTTTGGAAACTCCATTATCTGAATGGAGAATCATGACTGGTCTCGATATCCTAGAACGCTCTCGGGGGAAGAAAACGGCTATGGGAGGATTTATGGAAATTGCCGAAAAAGAGGGCTGGGAAATCATCCCCACGCTTTCTGCCGGTGCTACTCCTTCTAAGCCCACCGACGCCAAAAGTTATGCATGGTTAAAACAGCATCTCTTAGAACCTCTGGAGAAAGCTCAACCGGATGCGGTTCTGTTAAGTATGCACGGTGCCATGATGGCCGAAGGAACTGACGATCCGGAAGGGGATATCGTTCAGGCGGTGCGACGAATCATTGGTTCGCGTCCTTTGTTGGTGACCTTGGATTTACACGGCAATAATACGCCCGAAATGGTAGCCGGTGCCGATGCGATTTTTGGTTTTGACACGAACCCTCACATTGACAGTTATGAACGGGCAGTGGAAGCTGCTCAATGTTTAGCAAAAATGAGTCGTGGGGAGTTGAAACCGGTGACTGCCCACGCACACGCACCGATGTTACCACCTACGATCAACATGCGTACTGCTGAAGGCCCCATGGTAGAGTTGTTTACAATGGCACGTTCTTGGGAAGCCAAACCGGAGATGATCAATGTTTCGGTTTTTGGCGGTTTTCCATTTTGTGATGTTCCTTATGCCGGCTTCAATGTTATAGCGACAGCCGATGGCAACCAAGCTCTGGCACAAGAAGCGTGTGATACGATTTGTGCCAGAGCTTGGGAAATTCGGGATCAGTTTTTAAAGGTGTTGCCCAATATTAGTCAAGCGATGGATCAAGCAGAAACATTGCTACCTGAGGCCTTAACAAAACCGGTCATTTTAGCAGATGTTGCCGATAATCCGGGCGGTGGTGGCTCCGGTGATACGCCGGAACTGTTAAGAGAAATGATCCGCAGAAACCTGCCAAAAACTGCAGCCGCTCTTATATGGGATCCGGAAACAGTAGAAGCAGCGTTCAAAGTCGGTGTTGGAAATCGAGCGATCTTCCATATTGGAGGAAAAGCCGAGCCGGCCTACGGCGAGCCTATTGTAGTGGAAGCGACGGTTCGAACACTAGCCGATGGTGAATTTTACGCAACCGGGCCGATGAGCCGTGGAAACACAGCACACATAGGTCGATGTGCCCGTTTACAAGTTGGAAATGTACAGATTTTAGTTTCGACGATCCGAATGGCGTGTAATGATGCCGACATTTTCAGGCATTTGGGTGTGGAACCCTTGCAACAAAAATTACTTTTGGTTAAATCACGCGGACATTTCCGTGCTTCCTTTGAACCGTTAGCTTATGCAATTGTTGAAGTGGATGCTCCGGGTGCGGCGAATCCGAATCTGAAGCGGTATCCTTATCGCAGAATTCACACATGGCCACTCGATCTTAATTAATTATTGAAGGATGTTGATGGTATGGAGAACCTCGTGTCTCGCTGGGGAAAAGCGTTTTTGATTGTTGTGTTTTGTTCATTGCTGTTTAATTTAGGGATGGGTTTACAAAACTCGACCAAGACAAATTTTGCTATGGAAGATCTTAAGCTCAATGAGGAGCAGTTTGGTTGGGTTGAGGGAATTCGCGAATTACCTGGCTTACTAACGGTAGTTTTGGCGGTACCGGCTGCTTATATGGCCGGCAACGTTTATACTGCAATGACCGTTCTGATTACGGGATTAGGGCTTTTCCTTTATGCCAGATCCGGAACATTCTCCTTTTATATCATCGCTACCCTGATTTATTCGACGGGCTTTCATCTTTTTTCACCGGCACAACAAGCGCTTGTTTTAAATATGTCAAAGCCGGAAGAAAAAGCTTCCCGATTGGGGTTGCTGAACTCAGTGGCTGCTGTGGGAACGCTATTGGCGTCACTTTTGGTCAGTCGTATGGGAGCGATTTGGAAATTCAGAGATTTTTATTATCTGGGAACCGCGGTTTTTTTTGTGGCTGCTCTTTTTATCTATTTTGCGCGCCGCGGTGGAGAAAAAGTTGAAGTCCGAAAGGCCTATGTCTTCCGCTGGAAATACAAGAACTATTATTTTATGCAACTTCTGGTAGGAGCAAGGCGCCACATCAACAGCACCTTTGCAGCGTTAGCACTGGTTTCTTTGCATAATGTACCGGTTACCACGATTGCCAGCTTAATGTTGGTATCGAATTTAACGACCATTTTCACTCGACCACTGTTAGGGAAGATCATCGACCGCTGGGGTGAGGGGAAAGCGCTGACCTTCAATTACAGTGTAGTAGCCGTTTTATTCCTCTGTTATGCCTTTGTCAGTAATACCTATATTCTTTATGCGATCTTCATTATCGATCATGTCTTCTTAGGGTTTGAAGTTGCAATTACGACCTTCTTATGCAAAATTGCACCTGCCTCTGATATTGCACCCTCCTTAGCAATGGGGAGCTCCATTAACCACATAACAGGGGTGTTGATGCCGATTGTAGGTGGCTATTTGTGGACGATCTCACCGATCGCTACCTTTGTATCGGGAAGCTTCTTGAGCTTATGTAGTTTGTATCAATCTTGGAAGCTGCCAACACCGGATTCGATTAATCTGGCAGCAGACTAAGAAAACCCCTTTGTGAAAGAAAATTTGTCTCTTTCACAAAGGGGTTTTTCTATTAAAATCGGATCGGGATCATCGATTGAGAGATCTCGATTTCTTCAGGATAATGATAATCTTGCAGAAATCGCTGTAAACCAACCTTTGCCAATTGAAATTCAATCATGGGAGCAACTTTTATGGAGTGAATAGCGCTTTCTTTACTGAAAACCAGATCTATGTGCGGTATAAAAACACCGTTTTTGGTGGAATAGCCTTTACTCAGGAGTTTCACAAATTGCTGCTCTGCTCTTTGTGAGATTTCGAGCACGAGGCGATATTCTCGCTCATCGGAAAAGCTCTCGTCTTTGAAAAAGAGTCGAAATTCTTCTAACCGCGATTTCAAGATCTGTTCAGCTGAGTTAGCAAAAAAACGGTCATCCCAAATGATGGACTCCATATCTTTGCCGATCTGGATGATTTCACGATCGATCTCACGAATTGTATCGAGGAGTAGTTCAACCTGCTCCTCTTCTCTATATAAAACCTTACCATGACTGATTTTTACACCAGGGTGCGAGATTTCGCGAAAAGATTCCAAAAGGCACTTGACATCCAGTCCGATGCTGTATCCTTGGTAATTCTTATCTTTGATGTAATGATTCCACATTCCTAAAGAATCCGGAACAAGGGAGGCACAGAAGAGGTAATAATTGAACGTTTCTTTATCGTTTTGATTTGAAAAACTCCGGTTGTGATCAAATAAAGAGGTAGCAAGTTCTGAAAAATAGGGATAATTTAATTCATCTTTCAAGGTTTCCATAGCAATTCGAAAAGGCTTTCGGATGTGGATGTATTCCGAGACATCGTTCATGAATTGGCAATCCGTAAATCTTAGAGAGTTTTCTTGCAAAATGCTAAATAAACCAGCTGGAGAAGTGTAGTGAAAGATGTGTTCAGGCAAAATCTCAGCTCCCTTCTAAAGGTTGACGACTCGACATAGGATACCACTTCGGTTGCAAGTAGTGATATCCGTCATATAAATCAATGAGTCCCTCTGCGGTTTTCTGAATGGTTTCTGCATTGTGTTTCCCATAACTTAAAGCCCACGAGACGTGCTCGAAAGCATAAACCGTAATGTAATAAGCTAATAGTGGAAAGAAATCCTCGGGGATTTGATTCTGAAAGTAGCCTGCTATTTGTCCACGGGCGAAAGCAGGATGTTGTTCAGCGGTCCAGACCAAAATAGCAAATTCTTCATACGGATCGCTGATCATACAGCGGTCAAAATCGATGATACCAATGCTGTTATTGGGCATAACAATCAAGTTGGAAGCATGATAATCACCGTGTTTGATCACTAAAGGCCGATTTTTGAGTAAAGGATGATGTTTTTCCAAATAAGTGAATCCTAAGGTTTCATTATATAAGCGAATCGGGCTTTGGGTATATTTCAAAAGAATATCTTGTTCAATTTCGCGGTACCTCTGCGACCAATCCATGGAGGAACGAACAGAAGAGAATCGATGCAACTCGCGAAGCGTCGCGCCGCACTTTTCTCCCAAGCTGAATTGCTCAGAATCGCTGATTGTGGACAGTTGAGAAGCAACAGTCGTGCCTTCGATCCAACTGAGGAGCATATAAAGATTACTTCCACCGTTGCACAATCCGAATTGAAGTGGTTTTGGAATGTTGAGGTCGAAAGGTTCCAAACGAACCAGATTCGCATACTCTTGGTGTTTGAGATGAAAACGATCTACCTGTGAAACCCTCAAAATACAAGGTTGACCTTTTGCATCGATAAGTCGGTACTTGCATTCCTTAGAATTACCTCCGGTGAGTTCCTCGAGGTCTTTCCATTCGTGAAAATGTGGAATGTCTTGAATC
>CAZAFY010000099.1:0-5735 GCA_964484445.1 uncultured Eubacteriales bacterium | reverse complement strand
GCATTGAATTCCTGATGATTATCTGCCACGTAAGGAGATGGAACGTAGATCGCCGGAAGACCACAAACGTTGATTTCTGCAATCATCCCCCCGGCTCGAGAGATGATAAGATCCGCCGCCCTAAGGCCGGCTGGCATGTCGTATAAATAAGGTATGATTTTGATCCCTGATTTGATTTCGATCTTGTTCAATGTGGTGTATTCTTGCACTTGAGAAAAATTACGCTTCCCTGTTACAAAAACGATTTGTAAATCTTCTTCTTGAAAACGGTGGATAAGCTTCATGACGGCATTGTTGATCGGCTCAGCACCATTGCTTCCCCCTACGATCAGCAATGTCTGTTTATCACTTGCTAACTCTAATTTTTGAAGAGCATCTTTTTTGCTGAGCTGCAGAATTTCTTTTCGGACTGGGTTTCCGGTCACAAAGATTGGTTTCCCCCCGGGAAAATATCGAATCGACTCCTGAAAAGAGACGGCAATTGCAGTAACAAACCTTGCTAATAAGCGATTTGTTACACTCGGCAGAGCGTTTTGTTCGTGAATCAAGGTCGGTACTCTTTTTAAAGCTGCTTGTAAAACCATGGGACCTGCCACATAACCGCCGGTTCCCACAACTAGGTCAGGATGGAAATTCTCGATGATACGTTTTGCTTCAAACACACCTTGGCCAGCCACCCAAATCGTTTTAAGGGTATCTAGCGATATCTTGCGTCGAAATCCCCGAGAATGGATTGCTGCAAAGGCAATATTTTCCTTCGGTACAATATCTGCTTCCATGCCAGTATTTGTACCCACGTAGAGTATCTCAACCTCGGGAATCCGCATTTGGAGTTCCCGGATGAAGGCAAGTCCGGGGTAGATATGTCCTCCCGTTCCGCCACCCGTTACCAATACTTTCATCGACCTTTACCCTCCGTTAAAGATTGTCCCTTTGGTAGATTTCGAGAGACATTCAACATGAGTCCAACAGAAAACATAGAAATCGCCAAAGAAGTTCCTCCAGCGCTAATGAAGGGCAGTGTTATGCCCGTAGCTGGGATCGTAGATGTAGCAACACCCATGTTCACTATGGATTGGAGACAAATCATCGTCGTAAATCCAAAGGCTAAGAACATACCATAAGTGTCTTTTGCATTCCTGGCAATTCGAAAACCGCGCCATAGGAACAAGGTATACAAAATGATCAATACGGAAGCACCAAAAATCCCTAATTCCTCAACCACAATTGCGAAAATAAAATCGCTCATTGCTTCCGGTAAGTAGCCATATTTTTGTCGACTCTGTCCAAAACCTAATCCGGTCAATTTGCCGGAAACAATTGCATAGAGAGATTGAATGACCTGATATCCGTCACCGGAAGGATCTTTCCACGGGTTCAAAAAAGTCAAGACCCGATCTCGGCGGTACTCTTCAGCAAAGGCTAGGTAGTACAGTCCACCGCCTCCTACAACCGCAGCAACAAAAGTATAGATCCAAGGGAGTCCGGCAATGATCAACATGACACCGGCCGTTCCGACCAAAATCAACATGGTTCCGTAGTCCGGTTGCAACAAAATAATCCCTGCAGGAATCAGCAAAACAAGAGCACACAATACGATATTTTTGAATTTTCTCAACTGTCCTTGGAGTTTGGAGAAGAGATCTGCCAACATCATGACCATACCAATTTTGACAACTTCTGAGGGCATGAAGGTAGTGAAGCCAAGATCAAACCATCGGGTAGCTCCTTTGATTTCGTATCCGATTCCGGGAATATAGAGAGCAAGTAGTAGAACTATTCCCAATACATAAACAGGTATCGAAAGTTTCTGAATCCACTTCAGTGGAAAGTAGATTGCTACTCCCATTGCGACAGTAGCTAACCCAGCCCATTTAGCTTGTTGAAAAAAGTAAAAGTAATGGTTACCATGAGTCAATGCTGCATCTACAAAGCTAGAAGAATAAACCATGACCAATCCATAGGCAACCAAAGCAATGACGATGATCAAAAGCCACAAATCGGGCATGGCTCTGGTTTTCCTTTTCATGGGACGAACCTCATTTCCTAGTTACTTCTTGGATAAAGTCATCTCCGCGATGCTCAAAACTCGGATACATGTCCCAACTGGCACAAGCCGGTGATAACAAAACCGTATCTCCGGGAACGCTGATTCTTTTTGCTGTTGCTACGGCCTCTGACATTGATGGAACAAGATAAATCGTAGTCAAGCCAAACCGTTTTAAAGCCTCAGCAAAGCGCTCTTTGGTCTGGCCAAGGAAAATTGCCGCTTTGCAATATTGTGCGGCCTTCTGAGCAATTTCATCCACATCTTGACCGCGATCTAGTCCGCCGGCAATCCATACAATAGGGCTTTGCGGTAATTCCAATGCAGTTAAAGCTGCTTGCGAGTTGGTCGCTTTGGAGTCGTTGATATATAGAACGCCATTTAGAGTATCCACAATTTGAAAGCGATGTCGCACTCCTTTGAAACTTTGGAGTCCTTTGCGTATGGCATCATAAGAAGCACCAGCACTAAACGAAATAAGAGTAGCAGCTAATGCGTTCTGCACATTATGGGCATACCCGATTCCCAACTGGTCAACAGGCAACACGATTTCTTTTTGGCCATCGATTCTCATCACTATGTGGTCTTCGGCCACCCAAGCTCCCTGTTCCACCGGATGTTGACTGCTGAAGGTCAAAATTCTTGACTTCAATTGTGGTTTTAGGGACATAACTTGAAGATTATCGGCATTCAATACTGCCCAATCGGATTCATTTTGATTCCGAAAGAGATTGCTCTTGGCTTTCAAGTAGTTTTCTGGTGTGTGATGCCAGTCGATATGAGCCGGATAGACATTCAGTAATGCAGCGACATGGGGATGAAATTCAGAAATATCGTTGAGTTGAAAGCTTGATAATTCTACGATAACAAGATGTTCATTTCCTAATCCGTCTACTTCTTGGCTGAGTGGCAAGCCGATATTGCCGGCGATATGAACTTTATCATGCGCATACTGCATGATTTCCCCTACCCAGGAAGTGGTCGTCGTTTTTCCGTTAGAACCGGTGATACCAACAAAAGGAGCCTGGGTCACTTGATAGGCTAACTCAACCTCACTGACCACAGGTATCCCTCGTCTTCTCGCCTCAGTCAAAAAGGGGATGTCAAAAGGAATTCCCGGGTTTTTGACAATCAGATCTAGATTGCTATCTAACAATCGAAGAGGATGCTCACCTAAGACAACTTCCTCGCAAAGGTCCTGAACCTCAATCTGATCTGCCACCATTTTTTCGGGTTTACCGGCATCATTAGCGATTACTTTTGCTCCGTGACGATGTAAAACTTTCACCGCCGCAACACCACTTCGGGCTAAACCTAAAACCAATACACGTTTATTGTTGAAATTCATTAGTACACCCCCATTGTTAGATAAATAAACCAACCTGAGACTGCGAAAAACAGACCCCATGCCCAAAAGACCAAGACGATTTTCCATTCGCTCCATCCGGACAATTCAAAGTGATGATGGATCGGACTCATTTTAAACAGGCGTTTGCCTCCGGTTTTTTTGAAATAGAGTACCTGCAAAATAGTTGAAAAGATATCTACTATGAAAACCATACCAATCCAGAGCATTAAAATTTCGATTTTAAGATAAAAAGCTAAGACCGCCAATGCCGCTCCCAATCCTAATGACCCGGTATCGCCCATGAAGATTTTGGCCGGATGGCGATTGTAATACAAAAACGCTACCAATGCAGCCGATAATGCTACGGAGAAATAGACCAAATCCCATTGTGCTTGGTGCAAAGCCATGAATCCTGCGAGTACTGTCACAATCAAAGTCTGTCCACTGCAGAGTCCGTCTACGCCGTCGATAATATTGACAGCATTGCTGAAGAAGACCATGTAGACCATGGCAATAGGCCAATAAAACACTCCAAACGGGATTTGAAACGAGAAAAACGGAATCGCAATTGCTGTGCTGGCATTTTGCATGCTCAAAAAGACCACCAAAAAAAGCGCCATGGAGAATTGACCCAGTAATTTCATTCTTGCCGATAAGCCCTCGGGGTTTTTAAGCGCTGATTTAATGTAGTCATCTGCAAAACCTAAGAGACCATGTCCTAACATAACAATCAGCAGAACGACCAATTGCGCTGTCCATTGATTTGCAATCAAAAGGCCGATGAAAAGAGCTGCATAGAGTGTAAGACCACCCATAGTTGGTGTTCCGGCTTTTTTATAGTGACTTTGCAAACCCTCTTGACGTATACTTTGACCAAATTTCAACTTGTAAAGCAAAGGTAGAAGAAAAGGCATTATAACAAGTACTACTGCCAGGGAAGTCAGGAAAACCGGCAAAACTCTATTCATGCTGCTCACCCCACCGTTGTAGCAACCGATCCGCCAGGTCGTCCAATGCCATGCTGCGAGAACCCTTGATCAAAACCATACTATGTGGAGGAACGATTTCGAAAATGCGGTCAGCAATTTCCTGATTGGTTTCACAGTGCCAATAGAGCGCTGTCTCATCCGATTTCTGACAAAAGGTCTTCCCTATTTGTGAAGCCAAAATTCCTTTAGTGATCAACCCATTATACTGCGATTTTGCCAGCATTTCTCCGACGATCTGATGCTCTGCAATCTCGGTCGCACCTAATTCTTTCATATCAGCCAACACTGCTAAAGTAAATCGATCTTCACGCAAGTCGTTGATAACTTCCAAAGAGGCACGCATCGATGCCGGACTGGAATTGTAACAATCATTAAGAATGATACGATCTCCCGGTAATCTTAACAGACTACTTCGCTGCTTCATAGGTTGGGTGTTAGCAAGCCCTGCTACGATCTGTTCTGCCGATAACCCCAAGAAATGTCCGATTGCCGCTGCTAAACAGGCGTTCTCAACCATGTGCTTCCCAGGCAAGGGGATTTTGGCTGAAAGGTGTAGTTGTTGAAGAATATGTAAGATGAATTCTGAGCCCTCGAGACCATGACTCGTTAAATCTGATGCTGAGAAATCACTCTCTGTTGAAAATCCATAGGTATAATATTCTCCTTGAACCTGTTGAATGAGGTAATCCTTCCACGGCTCATCGTGTCGAAAAAAAGCGATTCCGCCGGGATTAAGCCCTTGAAAAATCTCTGTCTTGGCCTGAGCAATCGCTTCCATACTGCCTAATCTCTCCAAGTGAACTCCGAGAATATTGGTGATTGCTGCATAATCCGGAGGTGCAATTTTTGTGAGATGCGAGATTTCCCCTAACCCTTGCATTCCCATTTCCAATACAACGACTTGATGTTCTTTTCTTAATCGGTAAAGGGTGATCGGCAATCCAGTCTCAGTGTTCAGATTGCCTTCCGTTTTGAGTACATGATATTTCTCAGATAGAACCGAGGTTATCATCTCTTTGCAACTGGTTTTACCAACACTACCGGTTATGGCAACCACCTTGACTGGATACCGTGCTAAACAAAAACGTCCCAAGTCCGCCATTGCTTCAATACAACTTTCAACTTGTATCACAGACCAATTTGAATCCGAAGGCGTTTCCTCCGATAAAACGGCTGAAGCACCGGCATCCAAAGCTTGTTTTATGAAGCGATGACCGTCGAAGTTCTCACCGCGGATCGCAATAAATAACGAGCCGTCTCGAACATTTCTGCTGTCAGTAACAATGTTCGTTATCTTCTTATTCCCATTTCCAATACAACGACTTGATGTTCTTTTCTTAATCGGTAAAGG
>CAZAFY010000098.1:0-5873 GCA_964484445.1 uncultured Eubacteriales bacterium | reverse complement strand
CCATGCCCACCGAATTGGATGTCATACAAAGAAAAATCATCCAACTCGAAATCGAAGAAGCCGCCTTAAAAAAAGAAAGCAACCCTTCTTCACAAGAGCAGTTCCGCGAAATCCAACTCGAGTTATCGCAACTGCGAGATCAATTCAATGCCATGAAGGCGCAATGGGAAAACGAAAAAAACAGTATTGGCAAAATTCAGAAAATGCGTGAAGAACTAGAGCAACTCCAGCGTGCTATGGAAGATGCTGAAAACAAATACGATTTGAACAAAGCAGCCGAGTTAAAGTACGGAAAGATCCCAGAGCTCCGTAAAAGATTGCAAGAAGAAGAGAACACAAGCCAAAGCGGTCGTAAAACTTCTCTGTTACGCGACAAAGTAACTGAGAACGAAATCGCAAAGATTGTTGAGCGCTGGACCCATATCCCTGTTTCAAAACTCATGGAAAGCGAACGAGACAAGATCCTTCATCTTGAGGATCTACTACATAAAAGGATTATCGGGCAAAACGAAGCCGTACAAAAAGTAAGCGACGCCATTATTCGCTCCAGAGCAGGGATTCAAGATCCCGATCGTCCAATCGGCTCCTTCCTTTTCCTGGGTCCGACTGGAGTTGGAAAAACGGAGCTGGCCAAAGCCTTAGCTGCGTACCTCTTTGATCAAGAAAAAAATATGATTCGCATTGACATGAGCGAATATATGGAAAAATTCTCGGTGTCCCGACTGATTGGGGCTCCACCCGGTTATGTAGGGTATGAAGAAGGCGGGCAACTTACCGAAGCAGTTCGCAGAGCACCCTATTCGGTTGTGCTTTTTGATGAAATCGAGAAAGCACATCCCGATGTGTTCAATGTATTGTTGCAAGTGTTAGATGATGGACGGATCACAGACTCTCAGGGGCGAACCGTCGACTTCAAGAATACGATTTTGATCATGACTTCGAATCTCGGTTCCAATTACCTATTGGAAGGAATCAATGCCCAGGGAGAACTGACCGACCATAGCAAGGACATGGTTGAATCGTTATTAAAACAAACTTTCCGACCAGAATTTTTGAACCGCTTAGATGAAATCGTCTTCTACAAACCCTTGACCAAACAAGATATCACCGCGATTATTGACTTACTGATTGGCGAATTGAATCAGCGATTAGCATCGCAACATTTACACCTTCAGTTGACCTCAGCTGCGAAGCTATGGATTATCGATCAAGCCTATGATCCCGCCTATGGTGCTCGTCCTCTACGCAGATACATCCAACGTCACTTAGAAACCTTGATCGGCCGTAAAATCCTGCAGGGGACGGTTCTCCCCGGACAAACAATAACAGTCGATCTCCAAAATGAAGCTCTAGAAATCAAATGATACTTAACTAAAAAAGCAGGTGAGCCCTAAAGCTCATCTGCTTTTTTTTAATCATTGCGTGATATTTGTACGCCAATTCCTTTAAGCTTTCGCTCTAATTGCATATATCCTCTGTCAATATGAAAGGTATCGTGAATAATCGTCTCCCCTTCGGCTGCCATGCCTGCTAACACCAATGCTGACCCAGCTCTCAAATCTGTTGCCCGAACTGGGGCTCCGGTCAGACGCTTCACTCCTTGTATATAAGCGATACGTCCATCGATTCGGATATTGGCTCCCATGCGAATAAACTCATTGACATGCATGAATCGATTTTCAAAAACCGTTTCTGTTATTGTACTATTGCCAAGCGATAAAGTTAATAAAGCCATAAATTGAGCTTGCATATCGGTAGGGAAACCCGGATGAGGTGAAGTAGTGATATGCGTTGGTAAAATGGAGTGCCCTCCTACAATGTGGATCCCTTCCGCATATTCGGTTACACTATGTCCACTTTCTCTAAGTTTTGCGATCACCGGTTTCAAGTGATCAGAAACTGCATTCTCAACTAAGACATCGCCACGCGTTACTGCAGCGGCCACTAAAAAGGTACCAGCCTCAATACGATCAGGGATAATCTCATGTTGGCAACCAGAGAGTGCAGCCACTCCCTCAACCCGGATCACGTTTGTTCCGGCTCCATGAACTTTTGCTCCACAAGAGTTCAAAAAAGTAGCCAAGTCACTGATTTCAGGTTCTGCTGCCGCGTTTTCTATGATTGTCGTACCTTCAGCCAAAGTAGCCGCCATCATGATATTTTGAGTTGCTCCAACAGAAGGGAAATCCAGGTAAATGCGCTTTCCCTGAAGTTTAGTGGCTTTGGCATAGACATACCCATGTTCGAGATTTAACTCCGCCCCAAGGGCTTCTAGACCCTTTAGATGCAGGTCTACTGGCCGAATACCAATGGCGCAACCCCCAGGCATAGCAACTTTGGCTTCGTGCATTCGCGCAATCAACGGACCCAGAATAACAAAAGAAGCTCTCATACCGGAAACTAAATCATAAGGAGCTTCCAGGGTATCGATACGACTGGCGTCAATATATAAGTCATCTCCCTGGCGATTGATCTTTACTCCAAGGGATTCCAAAATTCGTATCATTAAACGAACATCTTCTAATTCATAGGGAACACTATGCAGTAAACAAGGTTCCGGCACCAAGAGGGTAGCGGCCATAATGGGTAACACCGCATTCTTTGCTCCATGCACAGGAATCCTTCCCTCGGTAGGTTGACTCCCTATAATATGAAAAGTTGACATAGAACATTCCCCCACGTCTTATTAACTCAACCTAAGTTCGGTAAACATCGTCAGAAAACCTTTATAACCAGAAGGTACAAACACGAGCCGTGGAGAAACGTCCTCCACGGCTTTGAATTATTCTCGATTGCTTTGTGCAATTTTCAAACGAGTGATTGCTCTTTGCAATGCAGCTTCAGCACGCTCTTGATCCGTACTGCCATCGGCTTTCGCGAGTCTTTCTTCTGCTCTGCGTTTTGCCTCTTCTGCTCTAGTAATATCAATGCTTTGAGGCCACTCGGCACTACGCAATAAAAAGGTTGCCTTTTTCCCATCCATTTCCATGAATCCGCCACCAATAAACACTACTTTGATTTTGCCTTCTTCATCGCGAATTCTGAGTGGACTGGGTTTCAATGCGGCCACAGCGGGAATATGACCATGCATGACTGCCATTTCGCCCTCTTCTGTTTGCATAATGACCATATCAGCTTCTCCGCGCCAAAAACGGCCTTGAGCAGTGACGATTTCCACATCAAATTTTTTCGCCATTGGTCTCTCCTTTATTTGTTGCCGCGGACTTCGTCAATAGAACCCTTCATGTAAAAAGCCGATTCTGGCAAGTCGTCATAATTTCCGGCTAGAATTTCAGCAAAGCCACGAACGGTCTCTTGTCTGGAAACGAAACGTCCCTCTTGACCGGTAAATGCTTCCGCCACGAACATGGGTTGCGACAAGAAACGCTGGATTCTTCTTGCACGTTGAACGCTCTTCTTGTCTTCTTCAGAAAGTTCATCCATACCGAGAATGGCAATAATATCTTGCAATTCTTTATAGCGTTGCAAAACTTGCTGCACACCACGGGCAACACGGTAATGTTCATCTCCAACAATTCTGGGGTCCAGGTATTTAGAACTGGAATCCAATGGGTCTACAGCAGGGAAAATCGCCTGTGCTGCTAATCCACGGTCAAGGTTGGTAGTGGCATCTAAATGCCCGAACAACGTGGCCGGTGCCGGATCTGTATAGTCATCGGCAGGTACATAAATCGCTTGGATCGAAGTAATGGACCCTTTATTCGTAGAAGCGATTCGTTCTTGGATCTGTCCCAACTCTGTGGCCAATGTCGGTTGATAACCAACTGCAGAAGGCATACGACCCAATAGTGCCGAAACCTCTGAACCTGCTTGAACAAATCGGAACATGTTATCTACAAAGAATAAAACGTCTTGACCCATTTCATCGCGGAAATACTCCGCCATGGTCAACCCGGTCAATCCGGCACGCAAACGCGCACCAGGTGGCTCGTTCATTTGACCAAAGACCATGCAAGTCTTATCGATAACACCGGACTCTGTCATCTCTCGATAAAGGCCATTGCCTTCACGGCTTCGCTCACCAATACCGGCGAAAACTGAATATCCGCCATGTTCTGTAGCGATATTTCGAATCAGTTCTTGAATCAAAACGGTCTTGCCGACACCGGCTCCACCGAATAACCCGATTTTACCACCTTTAGGATAAGGGCAGATCAAATCGATAACTTTGATACCGGTTTCAAGAATATCGGTAGAAACCGATAAATCTTCCAGTGCCGGAGCGTTGCGATGGATTGGCAGAAATGTATCGGAATCAATGGGTCCCTTTTGATCAACAGGTTCTCCAAGGACATTCAAGATTCTTCCTAAAGTGCCTTTCCCTACGGGGACCGTAATTGGGCCACCGGTATTTTCAACCACACAACCACGCACTAATCCGTCGGTGCTTGATAAAGCAACACAACGTACTGTGTTATCACCCAGATGTTGTGAAACTTCCGCTACGATCGGCTTTTCAACATTAGGCGATATGATCCGTACGGCATGGTTGATGTTTGGCAAATTACCGTCCGGAAATCGCACATCGACGACCGGTCCGATAACAGCTACAATATAACCTTCAGACATAGTTTTCCTCCTTGCAATCAAAATTATGTAGACCAACGTCTACCCTTTCAGCGCCTCAGCACCGTTAATGATTTCCAACAACTCATCGGTAATCGCAGATTGACGTAACCTGTTCATATGCAAGGTCAATCGTTTGATCATATCGGCAGCATTTCGTGTCGCATTGTCCATTGCTGCCATACGAGCACCGTGTTCACTGGCTTTGGTTTCCAAAAGTGCTTTGAAGAGGCTAGCTTCTAAATAACTCGGAAGCAAGGATGAAACAACTGCCTCTGCGCCAGGTTCAAATAAATACTGTGCGGTGTTCACTGAGCTTGATTCTGCTCGGAAAGGTAATACATCGAGAACTCTCACTTGATATGAAATGGACGTTGCGTGATACGCATAGACCACTTTAAGGTTTGTATAGCCTTCTTTTTTCCACAATTGTTCGATTTTTGGTGTGAGTTGTCGTAGGGTCAACACATTTGCCGAATCTCCGATGTCCCGACCGGAATGTTCCAACCCGATCTTCATTCTACGATAAGCATCGACGCCACGATTCCCCAAGACCATCAGACAACCCCCATTGAGGTTGGTTGCTTTCTGATACTCTTCAAAACCGGCACGAATCAGATTGCCATTAAACGCACCGCATAAACCTCGGTCGGAAGTTATGACAATGATCGCAGTTTTACCATTCGTGTTTTCTTGTAGAAACGGATGCGATAATTCGCTTTTATCCATTTGACTAATGACACGATTGACCACAGACATCACTGCATCGGTGTAATCTCTTGCTTGATACGCTGCGGCTTCGGCTCTTCGCAATTTCGCAGCCGAAACCATTTTCATCGTTTTCGTGATTTGCTCCGTATTGGAAACACTTTGAATACGACGCCGCATTTCTCTGATACCCTTAGCCATGGGAATTCCTCCTTCCCATCGCTTTAAGCCACACCAAAGATGGCTTTAAACTCTTTGATTGCTTGCTCAAGCGCTGCACGATTTTCATCGGTCACCTTTTGAGTTGAGGTAATGTCAGCAATGATTTCCGGATGTTGATCCCGAATGAAGGCTAAGAAATCGCGTTCAAAGGGTTGGATCCGCTCGATTGAAAATTCATCTAAATGTCCATTAACACCGGTGTAAATTGAAATGACCTGTTCTTCAACCGACATAGGAACATTCTCACCCTGTTTTAACAGCTCTTCTAAACGAGCTCCGCGATTTAGACGGAATTTGGTTTCATCATCTAAGTCGGAACCAAACTGTGCAAAGGATTTCAACTCACGATATTGAGC
>CAZAFY010000097.1:3013-5876 GCA_964484445.1 uncultured Eubacteriales bacterium | reverse complement strand
TTCTTATTGTGTTGTGGAATGAGAATCTCAGACCCATCTTTATGATAACGTGCACTTAATGTTCTGGTAATCCCATTTAAGTTCACTAGTCCAAAACCAAACCCATTGCCTTTTGCCTTGTGTTTAGCGGCATAATCTTGAAGATATTGCCACAGATGATCAGATAATGTATATTTCTCATTAACTTCGGATTCTAAAATACTAGATATAACCGGGGGGATTAATGGAGGATTCAAGGTAAAGTCGAATTTGCTATCGACATTATATCTCTTGCGATCGAAACCTACAATGAAAACCCTTTCGCGATGTTGAGGAACATAAACTTGGCCATCTAATACTTCTGTAAAAATCTCATAATCGAGTTCATCGAGAGCTTCCATGATGACTTTCCAAGTGTTTCCCTTGTCGTGGTTTTTTAGGTTTTTAACGTTTTCCAATAAGAATGCACGTGGCCTTTTTTCAGCAAGGATTCGCACTACATCAAAGAAAAGTGTACCCTGGGTTTTATCAAGAAAACCAGTTGCCTTTCCTAAGCTATTCTTCTTTGATACTCCTGCGATAGAGAATGGTTGACAAGGGAACCCTGCAATTAATATATCATGGTTGGGAATATCTTTCTCATCAATTTTTGTTATGTCTCCATAGGGAATCACACCGAAATTATCAAAATAGGTTTTTTGACAAAATCGATCCCACTCACTCGAAAACACACATTGCCCACCTTGTGACTCGAAGGCCAATCGCATGCCACCTATTCCAGCAAAGAGATCAATGAACGTAAATCGACTATTTTCTTTTCTGGGTTCTTTATAGCCATCGAAAAAAAAGGTAAGTGCTTCCTTTACACATTCTTGCAAAGGCTTCCCCGCTTCTTCTGCGTAGTCAGTGAGCGTTTCGTAGATTCGATCTTCTAATCTAACATGTATTTGTTTTGGCATTTTTCGCACCTCTGGGAATTATTTGATATCAATTCACTCCCATTATAAAGGCGTTTCTAAGATTTGGCAATAGAAGTTTTAAGAATAAATTCTACAATTAAAAAAGGAACTACAGCAGCACTCTGTTGTAGTTCCTTAATTCAATGTATTTAATTCGCTAAAGCAATCATCGTACGCAAGATACGGAAGGCTTCCATGAAGGTTGCACCGGTGCAACGTAAGGTGACACCATCAATACGCTCCGAACCCGGGCAGCGAGAGGCGTTATCGGCCAAACCACTGTTGTGAGTGACCATAACGATTTCCACAGGGCGTCCCGGAATGAAGGGTTTCACAGTCGGAATTTTAGCATAAGCCTTTTTTGCTCCTTCTTCAATGAGAGCACATGCTTTTTCTAAAGGCAAATGGAGAGCAGAATAACGCGTCACAGAATCTTTGACAGTAACGGTTTCAATATCGGGTAAGGTTTTCTTAACATCGGCACAAATGGTTTGATCTCCGCTTAGGAAGATGACCGGAAGATTGAAATCACCGGCAATGGCAGCGTTGATCACGGCTTCACTGGCTGCAACACCGTTTATGCGGATCTCTGCAACAGTTCCGCCAGAAATCGTGTGACTCAAAATACCTTGATCTCCGTTTTTGGCATGATATCCAACGAAAGCTACGGCGTCGAAGCCGCCTTGAACGCCTTCCATCATGGAAAGGTGCTTGGGAGATCCGCTGAGCAAACGAACATCAGGATGTAATTCTTCAATCAGAATGTTACGCATCGAGCCATGGCTGTCATTGACGATGACTTCGGTGGCACCAGCAGCAAAAAAGCCACGGGCAGCAGCACTGACTTCTTTGGTCATTTGCAAACGTGCACGTTGATATTCTGCTCCGCCGGTAGGTCCGCATTGATCCCCGTGAACGACACCGGTGATTCCTTCAATGTCGGCTGAAATAAAGATTCTCATAAGACTACCTCCTACTTTATTATGGGTTTATGAATTCGCTAGTGCGATCATGGAATGCAACGATTGGAATGCTTCTAAGAAATTCTTTGCTGAGCAACGCACGGTTCGTCCGTCTACTCGCACACTACCCGGGCAACGGGAGGCGTTATCGGCTGAGCCGCTGTTAAAGCACACTAAATCAATGGTTACAGGGGTTTGGGGTTTGTAAACTTCGCAGTTCTTTAGGTTCTTTAAAGCGTTGGTTGCTCCGGCTTCAATAAGGTGACAAGCCTTGATTACCGGTAGATGTAAAGCTGAAGTGCGGGTAATAGCTTCTTTGACCGTAACCGTTTCAATGTTTGGCAGGGTTTTCTTGATATCGGCACAAATTGTTTGATCTCCGCTTAAGAAAATAACCGGAACACCAAACTCTCCGGCAATGGCTGCATTGATCTCAGCTTCACTGGCCGCTTTGCCATTGATCTTAATTGCTTTAGCCGTTGCACTGGAAATAGTATGACTCAAAATGCCTTGATCACCGTTTTTGGCATGGAAGCCAACAAAGGCCACCGCATCAAAGTCTTTGCTGATGCCTTGCATCATCATCAAGGCCTTGGGGGTACCACTGATCAACTGAACACGTGGATCAAGTTCTTCGATTAAGATGTTTTTCATTAAACCGTGGCTGTCGTTGACCACAACTTCGGTAGCGCCGGCTACAAAGAACCCACGAGCAGCCGCATTGACTTCTTTGGTCATCTGTAAACGCGCTCGTTGATATTCTCCGGCTCCGGCGGGCATGACTTGGTCGCTATGAACCACCCCAGTTACACCTTCAATATCGGCTGAAATATAGATTCGCACTAGTATCACTCTCTTTCTATATTTTGTAAATCCTTTTGCCTAATTCCACGAAGAAGGGAAAACTCCTTTCTATATTTTGTAAATCCTTTTGCCTAATTCCACGAAGAAGGGAAAACTCCT
>CAZAFY010000097.1:0-2913 GCA_964484445.1 uncultured Eubacteriales bacterium | reverse complement strand
CTTTCTATATTTTGTAAATCCTTTTGCCTAATTCCACGAAGAAGGGAAAACTCCTGCCGACGATGAAGTAAGCCGAAGAAATATGAGGGGGATACTATGAAAAAAGTCATTATTTATACCGATGGAGCTTGTTCGGGAAATCCCGGACCCGGTGGCTGGGGTGCAGTGCTCCTCTACAACGAAATACGCAAAGAAATCTCAGGCGGGGAAGCAGCTTCAACCAACAACCGCATGGAAATCATGGCGGCTATTGCTGCTTTAGAAAGCTTAAAAGAACCCTGTGAAGCTGAAATCTACAGTGATTCCGCTTATTTGGTCAATGCTTATAAACAAGGTTGGCTGAATAACTGGCAAAAGAACGGCTGGAAGACCAGCAAAAAACAGCCGGTGGAAAATCAAGATTTGTGGAAGCGCTTGTTGCAGCAAACCAATAAACACCAAGTGGAATGGCATAAGGTCAAAGGTCACGCTGAAAACAAGGAAAACAATCGCTGTGATGAGTTGGCTCGCAATGCTATTGCCAATTTGGGGGTAAAAGCATGATTGTCACAGCTGCAATCCTACGGAATAAGCTCGGTGAAATCTTGATTTGTCAACGACCTGAACATAAGTCGTGCCCCTTGCTCTGGGAATTCCCGGGCGGAAAACTGGAGGTAGGTGAAACCTTGCAGGAGTGCTTGCGGAGGGAATGCCAAGAAGAGTTGAACATAGAGATTGAAGTTTGGGATGAGGTCAGTGTCACAGCCTATGATTACCCTACCTTTAGCGTGGAAATCCATTTTTTTGATGCAAAAATTATAACAGGGGAACTAATTGCTTCTGAACATCAGCAAATCCTATTCGTCACTCCAAGCCAATTGGACGAATTTGAATTTTGCCCCGCAGACGTTGAAATTGTGCAAAAACTAAAGAAGTAAGATAAAGACAGAACCGTTTCTTGGGGACGGTTCTGTCTTTATTAAATTTTACAGAAAAGCGGAAAAAAGC
This sequence comes from uncultured Eubacteriales bacterium, assembly GCA_964484445.1. Classification (GTDB taxonomy): domain Bacteria; phylum Bacillota; class JAAYKD01; order JAAYKD01; family JAAYKD01; genus CALCNS01. The sequence goes on along the minus strand of CAZAFY010000097.1, from coordinate 1,926 downwards.
AGGAAAATACGTATAAATTGGATAAATGTACTATCGAAAAAAGGCACAGAGTTTTTACGATAAAAGGAGTCGATCTGTATGTTCAGAAAAACGGCAAGGTTATTTGGTTGGGGATTCTTGTGTGCAGTGATAATTTTATGCTCTGGATCGGCTTTTGCCGTAGAAGATCCGGTTTCTCTGACATTATCCCAGGGAACGATAGAACAAGGGAAAGTGAATGTCAGTGGAACTTTTACCGGATCACTCATTGGCAGACAGTTGTTATTGGCTGTCTATAATATTGACGGCAAAATGACAGAAATTGTTACCATTATACCAAGCGGGGAACTAGGACAATGGAGTCACGATCTGAATGCGCCAAACGAAATATCCGGATTAAAGGCCTTCGTAATCGATGCCAAAGCAAAACCGCTTCTCAATGAAGCTCAGGGTTTGCATCGCAGTGCTATGGTACTGAAAATCGCTTCTTCCGGTACGTATTCGGGGTATTATGAAGAAGTGCAAGTGTTGCCAAGCGTGACAGGTGAGGTTGTTTTTGAAGATATGCAGATCCGCGGAGATTTAACCATAGCAGCAGCTCAAAAAGTGATTCTTAAGGGTAACTCTATTGTATCTGGCACGTTGAAATTGCAGAAGGCAAGCGGGTCTCCCACAGAAGTTATCCTACTTGGGAATAGCCTTGTAAGTCAGTTGGAGAATACCGGTATAGCCGGAGCAGTTTTGATGAGTTTAACAGTGAGCGAAACAAATTTATTAACCGTTTTATCGCATGAGAACTTGCAACTCATTAATACCTCAGTGGGTACCCTAACCTTAGAAGCGGGTCCGTCGCAACAAATTAAGCTGGGGTTAAGTTCCGGAGAAATCGAACAAATTAATATTAAAGCTAAATCGGGTGCTACACCCACCGGAGCTACTTTGTCTGTACAGATTGCTGGTTATACAGATCCGGTTAGCAGACTTCAAACCGAAATGACTGCTCAAAATTTATTAAGTGATGCTTTTTTGCACCTCGAAGGCGAAGTTATCAATAACATGACTTCCGAGATTCCAGTGACGTTACAAGGAATTACTCAGTGGGGTGTCCTAAATGCTTCGGCACCGCTCACCGCAGACAGTTCAGCAGTGATTCAATCTTTAACCTCTACATCAAATGTTGAAATCAGAGGTATCTTAAACTATGGAAAAGCGGTCAAACTAACCGATAAAGAAGCGCCAGATTTCACCCTGCTGGGGAGTGGTACCAGTACGTTAACCGGAATTATAGATGTTTTAACCCTCGGGGGTACCGTTACCGGAGTGTTAGCTGAAGATAATGGAACTGCGTATTCGGTTGGCTCGGTAATTCTGCAATCGGAAGCTACCGTGAATCCATCTGCTTTAGAGTTTAACCTTCTCAATATTCCGGATTGGAGTCCGTCGTTCTCAGCGATGCCCGGAGGTTCCATTGGTGAAGTAACCACTCTCGGAAGTGGGCAAATTGGCTCTGTGTTGCTAATGCAAGGAATCGATGCCCCGCCACCTCCCATTACATTCGGGAGTGGACTTACAGTAGGTTCGTTACAATTTGGTGGTGGAAGTTCAGCAAATGTCATTTTTGGCAGTGGTAGCTCATTGGGAAGCTTAATCAACCAGTCGCTAGTGCCTTCAACCTTGATTTTCGCGCTGGGAACTCCGCCAAGTCAGTTGATTGGACAGTATGCCGATACAAACCAAGATCGACGAATTGTTGTGCGGATTGGCAATGAGGAACAAGAAGTCGAGAGAAATACCAATATTGTTCCGATTTCTCTGAAAGTAAAAACTCCGCCAGAACGATTTGGATGGGTGGGAGAGCGCTCAGAGCAATTCTTAAGGCAAATGACCGTTGAGTTGCAGTATCAATTGCTCAACTCTAGTACGGGAGCTGCATTGGATACGATTACC
>CAZAFY010000096.1:0-5889 GCA_964484445.1 uncultured Eubacteriales bacterium | reverse complement strand
CCTGCAGTTGGGACGTTGAAGCAAAACAAGCCGGTGCCGGAGTCTATCCACTTTCTGAACCGGAAACCAAAGCGGTAGCTAATTTTATTTTGTCTCACCCGAATATCGGCTATGTCTCAACCTTGCATACAACCGGGGGAGCGTTATTGCGTTTGCCCGGAATTAAACCCGAAAAACAAGCTCCCAAGCTCGATATTGAAATTTTCAAAGCAATCGGCAGCATGGCAGCAGAGGAAACCGGGTATTTTAGTATCAATGTTTTCAACGAGTTTTTTGCCGATCCGGCTTTGGTTTTGAGTGGTGCTTTTGATGATTGGCTATATTGTAATCGTGGGATCCCGGCACATACGATTGAACTTTGGGATTTGGCGAACCGCTCGGGAATTACCGATATCTATCCGCGCAAAGAGAAAAGCGAGGCAGAATTATTACAAGACAATTTAAAAATCTTGCAATGGAATGACCGGATGTTACAGGGGAAGGGTTTTGCAAATTGGAAAACGTATCAGCATCCTCAATTAGGGGAAGTAGAAATCGGCGGTTTTTTGACCAAGACCTTCTTGCAGAATTGTCCCCCCGAATTCTTAGCGGCTGAATGTTCCAAAGTTTGCAATTTCTTGATTCGCAATGCCAAAACCTTATCGAAACTTTGGTTGGAATCCTTTGTATGCACCGCAATCTATACGAACACCTGGCGTGGTGAGATCAAAGTCGGGAACATCGGTTATCTACCAACTCATCTGACCGAAGAAGCTCTCCAGTTGAAAACGGCCAAAGAGGTCATAGCTGAGTTCAAAGGAGCCGAAGTGGCAGATCATCTGCCTGCTAAGAGAAAGTTAGGCCATCTTGCCGGTAGAGCCGGGCGTTCGGGGCGCTTCATGGATGGCGGCTTCCGCGGACGAGCCGATGCTGACTGTAGCAAGAAAGTGACTTGGCTGATCCACGGCCAAGAAGGGGATACCTGCCAGATCCAAGTCTCTTGTCCTACGGCCGGTGTTCTTTGTCATGAATGGCGCTTGTAAAAATAAACTTTTTCGAGAGCAGGAAGAATAAATATTCGTGTAGAAGTATAATTATTAAATTTGATAAGGAGGTTCTCTATGCTTACTTGGACATATGATCATTATTATACGTATGAAGAACTGACCCAAGCATTAAAAGTCTTGGCAGAAAAACACCCCAAGCTCTCAAAACTGATCTCGATTGGGGTCAGTCCCGAGGGAAGACATCAGTGGCTGATGCAAATCACCGATGAATCAACCGGAACTGCAGAAAGCAAACCGGCGTATTACATCGACGGCAATCATCATGCCGGTGAAGTGACCGGTTCCATGGTCGCGCTACACACGATCGATCATCTGCTCAGTGAATCAGAAATTCCCGAAGTGGCAAGCTTACTCAAACGCTATACCTTCTATATTCTACCGCGTGTCTCACCAGACGGTTCTGAGGTGTATTTGACCACGCCTGACATGCTGCGTTCTGCTCCCCGTATGTATCCGGAGCCGGAGCTGCAACCGGGGTTGATTCCCCAAGACCTTAATGGCGATGGTCACATTCTCTTGATGCGAGTTAAGAACGCCCATGGTGAATGGAAAGTCAGTCCTCAAGATTCCAGGCTGATGATCAAACGCCGCCCCGATGAAGAAGAAGGCGATTTTTACCGCGTGTTCCAAGAAGGGTTACTGCATGATTGGCAAGGGGGAGAACCAGAGCCGGCGCCTGCCAAATGGGGACTGGATCTAAACCGGAATTATCCCTGTCAGTGGGGTGTTGAATCCAAACAAGCCGGAGCTGGGGCGTATCCACTCTCGGAACCGGAAACCCGTGCTGTGGCAGACTTTGTCTTGTCGCATCCTAATATTGGCAGTGCTTCTACCTTACATACGACCGGCGGCGTGATTTTACGCCCACCGGGAATTAAACCGGAAAAGCAAGCTCCTAAATTAGATGTTGCGATTTTCAAGGCGATTGGTGAAATGGCGACTGAAGAGACAGGATATCCTTGCATCAACATCTACGACGAATTTTTCTCGGATCCCAATAGCTTTTCCAGCGGTGCCTTTGATGATTGGCTATATGGCCATTTAGGCATACCTGCGTATACCATTGAATTATGGGATCTGGCGAATCGCTCGGGTATTAAGGATATTTGGCCACGCAAAGATAAGACCGATAAAGTTCTTGAAGAAGATAATGTCAAAATCATGGCTTGGAACGACAGCGCACTGGAAGGTAAGGGTTTTGTGAATTGGACTCCTTTCCAACATCCCCAGTTGGGTGAAGTAGAGATTGGAGGATTTTTAACCAAGACCGTTGTGCAGAACTGTCCGCCGGCTTTTTTACATCAGGAATGTGAAAAAACCACTCGTTTCATGCTCCGACATGCCAAGACCTTACCAAGATTAGTCGCAGACGAAATCAAGGCCGAGAAGGTGGACCAGCAAACTTGGCGAGTCAGTATTAAATTGAGCAACGCCGGATATTTACCCACGCATCTTACACAAGAAGCTGTGAATATGAAGACGATTAAAGAGATCGTAGCCGAGATCCAAGCGAATGTTGTGGACGGAGCTCCTGCCAAACGCAAAGTCGGTCATTTAGCAGGTCGTGCCGGCCGAAGTGGCAAGTTTGAAAGCGGCGGTTTCCGCGGCGGCAAAGACCCGGTCTTCAGCAAGCAAGTGCAATGGTTGATCCAAGCGCAAGCAGGAGAGACGGTGACAGTGAAAATCAGCAGTCACAAAGCGGGCACATTGGTGATCCCGGTTACCTTAACTGAATAGTGTTGTAGCACAAGGGTTCTCGTTTTAACGAGAGCCCTTTCTTTTGATGTAAATCGAACAAAAAGAGAAGGAAAGCACGAATGAAAAAGCGAAAGGAGAGAGAAAGCATACGTCCATGGAAGGCCAAAGGGAGGAGGAACTCAGTTGAAACTCTTTATTGATACCGCGGATTTTAAGGAAATCCAACATGCGGTCGATTGCGGTATAGCCGCCGGTGTTACGACGAATCCCAGCCTCGTTGCAAAAGCAGGACATAAGGATTTCCACCAAGCGATTCTGGAAATTTGTGAGATTTGTCCGGGTCCAGTCAGTGCAGAAGTGATTGGTGTAACTTGGCAAGATATGGTTCACGAAGCCAAAGAGCTGGCTGCGGTACATCCCAATGTGGTAGTCAAGATCCCCATGACAGAAGACGGATTGAGAGCGACTCGGATTCTGGCAAAAGGGAATATTTCGGTCAACGTCACCTTGGTTTTCACAGCAGCACAAGGACTTTTAGCTGCACGTGCCGGAGCTGCTTATGTTAGTCCCTTTATTGGAAGATTAGAAGATACCGGGGTGGACGGGCTAGCAGTGGTTAGCGATTTAGCCGAAATCTTTTCGCTGCATGGGTTAGAGACGCAGATCATTGCTGCCAGTATTCGCAATCCGTTTCATGTCGTAGAATCTGCCAAGGCGGGGGCTCACATTGCCACGATTCCTTGGAAAACCATGCAACAAATGATGCAACATCCGCTTACAACAAGTGGATTAGAGAAATTTTTACAAGATTGGCAACAATTACAAGATGGAAAGAGATAAGGAGAGCTAGTATGAACAGAGAGTTAGCCTTGGAGTTTGTGCGAGTCACCGAAGCGGCAGCGATTGCCTGCGGAAGATTGTTGGGACGTGGTGACAAAAACGGTGCCGATGGATTAGCTGTGGAAGCGATGCGTCGCTTGTTTGACAGCCTGAATATTGAAGGCACGGTCGTGATCGGAGAAGGGGAATTGGATGAAGCCCCCATGCTCTATATTGGTGAGAAAGTCGGAAATGGCAACGGTCCCCAAGTAGATATTGCAGTGGACCCCTTAGAGGGAACCAATTTAGTCGCCAAAGGCTTGCCGGGCGCCATTGCTGTTTTAGCAGCAGCTCCTGCCGGATGTTTATTACATGCGCCCGATATGTATATGGAAAAAATCGCTGTCGGCCCGGAAGCCGCCGGGCATATCGATATCACTTGGCCGGTTCGCAAGAATCTAGAAGCGGTTGCAAAAGCAAAAGGAAAGTCCGTTCAAGAAGTGACCATGATCTGTTTGGATCGTGAACGACACAGCCAAATCATTCGTCAAGCCAGAGAAGCCGGTGCTCGGATCCGCTTGATTACAGATGGCGATGTTTCCGCAGCTGTGGCCACAGCGACTCCGGACAGTGGGATTGATATCATGATCGGTACCGGTGGAGCACCGGAAGGTGTGATCGCTGCGGCTGCTTTAAAATGTATGGGTGGAGAACTGCAAGGACGTTTAGTGCCGATGAATGACCAAGAAGCGGCTCGAGTCGTGGAAATGGGTTGTGAATTGGGGAAGGTCCTATACTTAAATGACTTGGTCAAAGGAGATGACATCTTCTTTGCATCCACCGGAATTTCCGATGGCGATTTTCTACGAGGCGTTCGTTATTACGGGAACGGCGTAGCTCAAACCCATTCTGTAGTGATGCGAGGCAAAACCGGAACGGTGCGTTGGATTGAAGCTACGCATCACATGGCACAGAAACATTGGGATTTTTAAGATGAGGTTCCATGGTTTGCGACGCAAAAAAGACCATGATTCGCTGCCTTATCGGTTGCTGGTCGCCGATGCCTCCGGCACGATGGCCGATGATCCCCAATTGCGTGCGCTATTTCAACAAGGGGATGAACTTATAATACCCGATGAAGCCGACTGGATGCCACTGCCTTCCGGTGCGGGAATGATCTCGTTACCGGGACGCAGTCCCTTAGGCTTGGATCCTCATGGTGAAATTATCGAAGTCGAAGGTGCGACTGCGGTAGCGGCAACCCTCCCTCAAGGATATACACGGTTGGCATTACCGGCGTTTGAAACGCAGGAGAATGCGAGCGAACTCCCCCTTTATGGCTATGCTGCGGTAGCATGGCATGAGGACGAGGTCTGGGTGGCAGCGCATCCCACCGACGATTTACGAGATCGCTGGGATCCAAAACACTTTAATACAGAGAATTTGGAGAGCTTAATCGTTCAACGTATGGCCGAGTTCCCTCATAACAGGATCATTGAACAACTAGCGCACTGTGCTTTGGAGTATAAGTGTTTCACGGCACAGAATATGTTTTATCGTCGCTGGGAAGCCGGGATTCCGGTTTCCCCAATTTGCAATGCTCGGTGTTTGGGGTGCATCTCCTTACAAGAGTCGGAGTGTTGTCCATCCCCTCAAACTCGACTGGCATTTGTTCCCTCCGTTGAGGAAATTATGAGTATAGGAAGTGCTCATTTACAGCATGCCGAAGATGCGATGATCTCTTTTGGGCAAGGATGCGAGGGAGAACCGTCCCTACAATGGAGAACTCTTGTGCCGGCAATCAAAGGGATACGGGAACGAACGACTAGGGGAACCATTAATATGAATTCCAACGCGGGAAACACCGAAGCGATTTCTGCTCTAGCGCAAAATGGCTTAGACGCGATTCGGGTTTCCTTGAATTCAACAAGGCCGGAGTTGTATCACGCTTATTACCGTCCCGTAGCCTACCAATTTTCTGACGTCTTGCATTCGATGAGAATATGTCAAGAGAATGGGGTTCAGGTCTCTTTCAACCTACTGGCTTTCCCGGGGATCACCGATCGGGAGCGCGAGGTTGAATCGCTTCTTGAAGTAATTAGGGAGTATGGGGTCCGTATGGTTCAACTGCGTAATTTGAATATTGACCCTGTTCTTTACTGGCAAACTATGTCGGTGTCGAAAATTCGCGACGGAAAAGCCTTGGGAATGCTAAAATTGATCGAGATTTTACAAAAAGAAACCGGGGTATTCGTGGGTTCTTTCTCACGCAGTAAGAATTTTCTCCAAAACTGACCTAATGCACTATAGATTCTACTTGATTCAC
>CAZAFY010000095.1:0-5992 GCA_964484445.1 uncultured Eubacteriales bacterium | reverse complement strand
AACAAACGGCCATTCTTTAGCATGATCTTTTTAGACTACTTATTTTTGTTTTCACACTGTTGATTGGCAATACCGCAAGAGGTCTTGCAGGCCGATTGGCAAGAGGTTTGGCATTCGCCGCAACCGCCAACTTTAGCGCTTTGCTCTAAATCACGTGTTTGTAAGGTTTGAATTCGTTTCATTGTATAACCCTCCCCTGTGAACTTATCTTGTATACTTTACTCCAAGAAGGCATGTTTGTCAAGACTTTCTACTCATGTTAGAGGGTTTTTCGTCGCTTGTAGGTCCTTTTTTTACGCTGTTTTTGAGAGATGACCGAAAAGATGATCAGCAACGCTGCTGGGATTAGAAGCCACCAAAAGGCCAACTGGGTAGGGGGCTTTTTATCGAAATACCAGGAAATCGCATCGTAGAGTACGACGCTGAGCGCCATGAGAACGCCGCCGAAGCGTTCTTTTGCAAAGCTGAGGATTAATCCCAAAGCGAAGAGACCGGGAATGCAGGCAAGGCTTAGTTGTTCTCGCAGAGGGAGAGTAGGGAATTCCTCAAGACCACCTTCGCCGACATAAAAAAACAGGAACAATGCTAAGAAGCCGATGCAGAATAGGCGCACCAACCATCGCATGACCTTGAGCCAAATGGGGTCATTTCGTTTCGGGGCGAACACATAGCAACACTCCTCTATATTTCTTTCCTGTTATTTCCGTTTCTATAAGTTTCTACTATAAAAGATACCATTTTTTGGTGTATCCGTCAAGGTTTTCTAAAACCGTAATTGTTTACGCAGAGCTTTCCAAGATGGGCAATACTGGTCCATCACTTGATAAAACTTGGGACTGTGATTCGGAACCAGCAAATGCGCTAATTCATGGATCACCACGTAGCGAAGCAAATACTGCTCGCGTTTGACCAACTCCAAATTCAGCCAAACTCGTTTTGCTTTCGGGTTACAGGACCCCCAACGGGTTTTCATGCGCTTGATGCCCCATTGCTGCACTGAAACTCCCATGCGCAACGCTTCTTGCTCTAAAACCGCCGATAATTCTTTCTTAAACTCTTGCCTGAAAAACTCATAGACAAGCGCTTCCCTTTGTGCGGGCGATAAAGCCACACCACTTTGCAACACTAAATGATCTCCTCTGGTAAAACAAGATGGCTTTTTAACCCCGTCAACGATTTGCACTTCCAAGAAAAGTGGCTTACCCCAGAAAAAAATCCGCTCTCCCTGTTGATACGTTACCTCAACGGGTTTGTTTTGTTGCATTGCTTGCCAGCGTGCTTGAATCCAATCGCTGTGCTTTTGCAAAAAAACGTGCAGATCCATATCTGAAACGGCATGTGGCAGCGAACAAACCACACGTGCGGGCTGCGCTTTGATACGCAGATAAGAGTGCTTGATCGCTTTCCTATGAACCTCTATGGGGATCTCTCCTTGCCAAAGAAAGGTTGTAATGCTACTTCGCTTGGTCATCCAATACTCCCTTCAATCCGAATTTCGCACAAGGGGTCTGACCCCTCTGCGAAATCGGTGCTACTTTTGTCCGTAGGAGCGGAAGAGTTGCTGCATCTTTTGCATTTCTTCTTCCGGTAACACCACTGGGTTTCCCATACTCTTGGTGATGCAATACAACTTGGCGACTTGTTCAATTTCCTCTAAAATACGAAAAGCCGTGCTTAAGCTTTCGGCCGCTGTTACAATACCGTGGTTCGCCAGCAAAACCGCCCGACCCCCTGCCATCGTTTCACAAGCCCGCTTGGCTAACTCCTCGCTACCAAAGGTGGCATACGGCGCACAGGGCACACTTTTTCCGGCTAAAGCGACCATATAGTGGATCGCAGGCAATTCTTGCTGTAGACAAGACACCGCCGTGGCATAGGTGGAGTGCGCGTGTACCACTGCTTGAATTTCAGGTCGCTGTTTATAGACTTCAGCATGCATCCGCCACTCACTCGAAGGCTTCCATCTGCCTTCTACAACCCGTCCATTGAGATCCATGACAACAAGATCTTCCGTTTGCAGCGCCAAATATTCCATCCCCGATGGCGTTATCAACATGTAGCCGGTGCTCTGCTCTAAACAACTGACATTGCCCCCGGTCCCCACCGTGAGATTGCGCAGTGTCAATTCTTTTGCCCAACGCACAATATCTTCTTTCAGTTTGATTCGTAGCATCACATCGTCTCCTCTTTTTGTCCGCTAAGAACTTTTCGCAAATTTACATCGTAGGGTGGATATACCAACCCTTTCTCGGTAATGAAGGCGGTGATCATACTGTGATCAGTGACATCGAAAGCGGGGTTATAGACGTTGATTCCTTGCGGCGCCATGGCGTGCTCATACCACAAATCGGTCACTTCATAGTCCGGCCGCTGTTCAATGACAATGCCTTTGCCATTGAGCGTTTCAAAGTCCACAGTAGAGCTTGGCGCACACACGTAAAATGGTATGCCAAACTCCCGCGCCAGTATTGCTACGTTCAAGGTGCCGATTTTGTTGGCGGTGTCTCCATTGGCCGCCACCCGGTCGCAGCCGACCAAAACCGCATCGACTTTACCCTGTTTCATCAAAGAAGCGGCCATGTTGTCGCAGAGTAAGGTCACATCGAGACCGGCCCGAGCCAGCTCAAAAGTGGTCAGCCTTGCGCCCTGTAAGAGAGGCCTGGTTTCGTCGCAGTATATATGGAAGTCATAACCCTGTTCGTGGCCCAAATACATGGGAGCGGTGGCGGTGCCATAGCGGATGGTTGCCAATTGTCCGGCGTTGCAATGGGTTAGTAACCCTGCTCCCGGACGCAACAAACGAAGGCCATGCTCGCCGATTGCCTTACACACCGCAATGTCTTCTTCCCGCATCTCTAAGGCTTTTTGCAGTAACCTTTCTGCTAAAACCGATGGGATTTGCTCCGCCTGTTCTTGCAATGTTTGGCCGATTTGCTCCAACGCCCACGCCAAATTGACGGCGGTAGGACGGGCACTCTGCAAAATCTCTTTTGCTTTATAGAAGTGAGCTATGAAAGCATCTGGGTTTAATTCGGTATGTTGTTTCATCACTACGGCTATGCCAATTGCTGCAGCAATGCCAATCGCCGGTGCACCACGCACCTTGAGCAAGTAGATAGCTTCACGGATTTCATCGACTCCGGTCAAATATAAGACAACCTCTTTGTTCGGTAACTGAGTTTGGTCCAAAATGGCCAAGGCTTGTCTTTGAGGGCAATAATCCACCGATGTTATCAGCTCAGCTTGACTCATTTCCGAGTTCCCCCTTCCTCTTTATGGAGTCCCATGAAGCGCTTGATGATCCCTCGAGCCGGGCGGTACCAGAACCCCTCTAACTCTTGTTGGGTCATCTTCAGTGCTTGGCGAATAGGAATCTTTTGCGGACATTTGGTTTCACACAGCCCACACTGCGTACAGAGGCCGGCGTTGCTATCCTTTTTTTTGATTCCGGTTTGCATAATGTATTTGCGAATCGCTGTGGCGCGTCCTTCTAAAGCAACGTCGTTGGTGCAGGCTAAGCAAAGCGGGATATCGACGCCGAAAGGGCAGGGCATGCAGTAGTTGCAGCCGGTGCACGGGATTCGGATGGTTTTCAGCAGGATCTGGCGCACTTTTTCGAATAAAGCAATTTCGCTTTCGCTAAATTCTCCGGCTTGGGCTGTGGAAGCGGCTTCAATGTTTTCGTTGAGCATCTCCATGCTGTTCATACCCGAAAGTACTGTGGTTACTTCAGGGTGGTTCCAGACCCAGCGCAGCGCCCATTCTGCGGGTGTGCGTTTTGGTTTCGCATTTTGCCACAGCTCTTCCACTTCCCTGGGCAGGGCGGTCACTAATTTTCCACCTCGCAGTGGTTCCATGATCATCACCGGTAGACCCTTGGAGGCAGCATATTGCAAGCCCGATTTGCCAGCCTGATTGTGTTCATCCATATAGTTGTATTGGATCATGCAAAACTCCCAAGCGTAGGCATCGATCAGTTTGACGAAATCCTCTTTGCCCCCGTGATACGAAAAGCCGATGTTGCGAATCTGCCCGGAGGCCTTCTTTTCTTGGATCCATTGCTCAATGCCTAAGTTTTGCAAGCGCTGCCAAACTCCGACATCGCTGAGCATATGGATCAAATAATAGTCGATGTAATCGGTCTGCAAGCGTTTGAGGTGCTCGTTGAAGTATCGATCAAAATCTTCGGTTTTCTTCAGGAGATAATGGGGTAGTTTGGTTGCGATCTTGACACGCTGTCGGTAACCTTTGGCTAAGATCTTGCCTAAGGTGACTTCGCTGTTGGGGTAGATGTAGGCGGTGTCGAAATAGTTGACCCCTTGTTCAATAGCATGGATGATCTGACGTTCCACTTCGCTTTCATCTTTGGCAAAACGCATGCAGCCAAACGCTAAGATCGAAAGGGAATCGCCGTTTTTGGGATTGATTCTATAATTCATGCAGCAACCTCGCATTCTTTTTCCAGGGTATTTCACATAATTCCATGGTATTCAATTCGATTTTCACAGAAGCTTTCCCTTGTTTCCCCTTGCGCTACCTTGGGGACGGTTCTCCCTGCTTGGGGACGGTTCTCTGCCCCGCTTTTTTGCCAGAACAATGGAAATTTTCCGAGGGAGAGAACCGTCCCCAAGTAGATATTTCCAAGGTCGTGAACAAATTGTGTCGAAATTCGCTTCAATTGTGAAATTTTTCCGAACTCTGCTCCTTTTCTCTTTTCTCTTAAGCAAAACGTGGTATGCTGGTAAGGGAAGAAATGGGGGTGACTTATGCCAAAGTTGTTGGAATCCGTTAATCAAGTGATTTTTGCAGTGTTTTTTTTATGTTATACCTATCAGCTTTTCTTTGTCTTTCTGCGTTTGGTTCGGCCTATGCCAACCTATTTTGCGCAAAAGCAACATCGCTATGCCGTATTGATCCCGGCGCGTAACGAAAGTACTGTGATCGCCGGTTTATTAGATAGTCTCGAGGCCCAGAATTACCCGAAAGAACTGGTAGATATTTATGTGATTGCCGACAATTGCACCGACCAGACCGGGAAGATCGCTAAGAGTCACGGAGCACAGGTGATCACTCGCCGTAATTTACGGGAGATCGGCAAAGGTTATGCTTTACAATATGCTTTTCAGACCCTTCAGAAAAACAAGAGCCTGCAATATTACGATGGCTATTTTGTATTTGATGCCGACAATCAGCTCGATGAAAACTTTATTGAGGAAATGAATCGCGTTTTTGACCAAGGATATGTAGCGGTCACCAGTTATAGAAACTCCAAAAATTATGATACCAACTGGCTTTCCGCCGGGTATAGCCTCTGGTTCTTGCGCGAATCCTATTTTATCAATGGAGCCCGTATGCTTTTCGGTAGCAGTTGTGCCATTTCCGGTACAGGTTTTTTGGTCTCCTCCGCTCTCATCGATGAACTGGGCGGCTGGCCGTATCACCTGCTCACCGAGGATATTCAATTCAGTGTTGAACAAGTCTTGCGTGGCAAGCGCATTGGTTACGCCGAAAAAGCGATGCTTTACGATGAGCAACCCATAGACTTTGCCACTTCCTGGCGACAACGTTTACGATGGGCAAAAGGGTTTTATCAGGTATTGCAATGCTACGGCACACGTCTGTTACGAAGCATCTTCAAGCGTAAAGGGTTTTCATCGTATGATTTGCTTATGACCATTGCTCCGGCTTTTGTGCTTACGCTCTTTCTCTGGTTCTTTAATACTTCGTTCCTGATCTTTGCGATGATCGAAGAAAACCCGCTCTTTATTCGCATTGCACTGAACAGCATGGGTTCGGGCCTTTTAGGTGCCTACTTTAGCCTCTTTTTCCATGGAGCGGTCGCAACCGTCTTTCAGTGGAAGAAGATCCGAGCCAGCACATGGAAGAAGCTTCTTTACATGTTCACGTTCCCTATTTTCCTGTTCACCTATATTCCCATCTCTTGGGCTGCTTTATTCAAAAAGGTAACCTGGGAACCCATTAAACATGTTAT
>CAZAFY010000094.1:0-6006 GCA_964484445.1 uncultured Eubacteriales bacterium | reverse complement strand
TTCTCCCGAACAGATTAAATTGATTATGATCGATCCTAAAGTTGTTGAAATGGCTACCTATAACGGGATTCCACACCTTTTGGCTCCCGTCGTAACAGACCCAAAGAAAGCAGCCGGTGTTTTGAAATCAGTCACAAAAGAAATGGATCGCCGTTATGAGCTTTTTGCGGCTTTCAGTGTGAAAAACATTGGTCAATTCAATGAAAAGGTGCTTCATGACGACCATCGGGAACCTTTGCCGTATTGGATCGTTTTTATCGATGAATTAGCCGATTTAATGATCGTTGCCAGGGACGAAGTAGAGGAATCGATCATTCGTATCGCTCAGTTAGCCAGAGCGGCCGGGATTCATTTGGTCATCGGAACGCAACGGCCATCTGCAGACATTATCACAGGATCCATTAAAGCAAATATCCCGAGCCGTATTGCTTTTGCGGTTTCCTCAGGAATTGATTCCAGGATCATTCTCGATATGAATGGAGCCGAAAAATTATTGGGAAGAGGAGATATGCTCTTCCAACCCATGGGGATTCCCAAACCAGTGAGGATCCAAGGTGCTTATATTTCCGAAACCGAGGTTGAAGCAGTCGTAAGCCACGTCAAGATGCAAGGCGCACCTGTTTTTAACGATTCGATCTTGATGCCGGAAGAAATCTCAAATGAAGATGAAGACACCTCGGATATGGACGACTTATTTATGCAGGCAGCACGAATCGTGATTGAGTCAGGCCAAGGATCAGTATCCTATTTACAGCGTCGCTTGAAAGTAGGACATAGTCGAGCCGGGCGAATTATGGATCAATTGGAAGAGGTCGGTGTAGTGGGACCGGCTCAAGGCAGTAAGCCTCGGGAAGTCCTGCTATCGAAAGAACAATTGGAGAACAAATTTGGTAATTAGTAGATTTGAAGGAGAAAGCATGTCGTTTTTACCGCTAACGCTTGAGGAAATGCGAGCAAGGAATTGGGATCAATGTGATTTTGTCTTAGTGACAGGGGATGCCTATGTGGATCATCCCAGTTTTGGAATTGCTATTATTGGGCGTTTATTGGAAGCAGAGGGGTTCCGAGTTGGCATCATTGCCCAACCGGATTGGAATAAACCAGAAGATTTTCAAGTTTTTGGCAGACCTCGTTTAGGATTTATGGTGTCAAGCGGCAATCTTGATTCTATGTTGAATAATTACACCGCAAGCAAGAAGCGTAGAAGTGAAGACGATTATGCTCCCGGAGGAAAAGGGGGTAAGCGCCCCAATCGCGCGGTGATTGTGTATTGTCAAATGATCCGACGACTCTTTGGAGACATACCGATTGTCTTAGGCGGCATCGAAGCGAGTTTGCGAAGACATCCCCATTATGATTATTGGGATGATCGGATTCGTCATTCGATTTTATTGGATGCTCAAGCCGATTTATTGATCTTTGGCATGGGAGAAAAGCAAATTTGGGAGTTGTCGAAATTCTGTCAACGCAATGTACCCTTAACCAAATTACAACATATTGCAGGAACGGCGTACCTGACAAAGCAAGATCCGCAGATCGATAAGGCAATTTATCTGCCTTCCTATGCGGAAATTACCCAAAGTAAAGCGAAATATGCCGAGTCGATTCGAATCATTGAACATGAGCAAAACCCTTTTTTAGGGAAGACTTTGGTACAAGAAGAAGAGAACGGTTGGCTGGTCATGAATCCTCCTGCAAAACCCCTGACAACTACAGAAATGGATTCGGTTTATGCACTACCCTATGAACGCACTTGGCATCCGCGCTATGATTCCTTGGGTGGGGTCCCGGCACTCGATGAAGTCGAATTCAGCATTACCAGTCATCGAGGATGCTTTGGTGGATGTTCCTTCTGTGCTATTACTTCACATCAGGGACGGATCATTCAAAACAGAAGTCATGAAAGTATAATACAGGAAATCGAGGCGATGACTCGTTCCCCTCGATTTAAAGGCTATGTACACGATATAGGAGGCCCTAGCGCTAACTTTAGAATTCCTTCTTGTGGCAAGCAGATGAAAGTGGGAGCGTGTCAACATAGGCAGTGTTTATTCCCTGATCTGTGTCCAAGTTTGATCGTTGATCACAGTGATTACTTTGAATTACTGCGTAAGGCAAGGATGATTCCAAAAGTCAAGAAGGTTTTTGTTCGCTCCGGTATTCGCTACGATTACTTGTTAGCGGACCCCAAAGCACGTGAATATTTAAAAGAGCTATGTCAATATCATATCAGCGGACAATTAAAAGTTGCCCCGGAACATGTTGCGAAAAAAGCGTTGCATTTCATGGGTAAACCGCAAGCAAAGGTATTCGACCGTTTCCGTACGATGTACCAAGAGGTCAATCTGGAACTGGGCAGGAATCAGTATTTAGTACCATACTTTATGACTTCTCACCCTGGGTGTGGTTTGTCAGACGCAATTGAATTGGCGGAATATGTGCGAGATTTGGGATTTCAACCGGAACAAGTGCAGGATTTCATCCCAACTCCGGGGAGTATTTCAACGGCGATGTACTACAGTGGTATCGATCCCTTGACCGGACAAGATGTTCTCGTTGTTAAGACACCGGAGAAGCGCAGTTTGCAGAGAGCGCTATTGCAATACAAAAAACCGGAGAATCGCCAAACCGTCATCAAAGCGTTGCAACTGGGTAACCGTGAAGACTTAATGGGGAATCATCCGAAAGCGTTGATCAGTTTTCAAAAGATTAAAACAAAAAAGCCCACCCGTCGAAGCGGGTTTCACTCGAAATGAAAAGGAGCCCGATCATGAAATTTTCCATGATTTCTCTTGGATGCAGTAAGAATTTAGTAGACAGTGAAATGATGATGGGTCAGTTACATCAAGCAGGGTTTGAATATGTCACTCCCGAGCAAGCCGAGGTCATCGTTATCAACACTTGTGGTTTCATTGAACCTGCTAAACAGGAATCCATAGATACGATCTTAGAAACAGCAGAATTGAAGAAAACAGGTTCCTTACAATACCTAATGGTGGCCGGTTGCTTGGTTCAACGCTACGCGAACGAGTTAGCGCAAGAAATCCCCGAAGTCGATGCTTATTTTGGTGTGGGCGATTTTGCACAAGTCGTCGAGATTTTGAACCAACTGCAAACCGATCCGCATCAAATCGTGCGGCGAAGTCCACCCGAGAATTATCTTTATCAACATCAATTACCCAGAATGCAAGCCACGTTGCCGGCGACGGCCTATGTTAAAATCGCCGATGGCTGTGATAACCGATGTAGCTATTGCGCCATTCCGATGATTCGAGGTGTCTTTCGCAGCCGTACGATCGAAGATATCCTTTTGGAAAGCCGCCAGTTGGTTGAAAAAGGGGTAAAAGAGATTTGCTTGATTGCGCAGGACTGTACCTTATATGGTCAAGATCTCTATGGAGAATTAGCGTTAGGGCGTCTTTGCAAAGAAATTGTTGAGATCGAAGGACTACAGTGGCTGAGGATCCTATATTGTTATCCTTCTCATTTTACGGATGATTTCATTGATCTACTGGCAACTCATCCAAAGATGTGTCAATACATCGATTTACCTCTCCAACATTGCCAAACCCATTTGTTGAAGGATATGAACCGAACCGGCACCAAGGAAGAGATTTTGACTCTGATCTCGGAATTGAAAAACAGAATGCCTGATTTGGTATTAAGAACAAGTTATATCGTTGGATACCCGGGGGAAACCTCGGAAGATATTCAAGCTTTAGTCACGTTCATCCATGAGACCGCCTTTGATCATGTAGGCGTTTTTACATATTCTCCTGAAGAAGGGACTCCGGCCGCTGAAAAAGACGAGCAAATCGATGAAACCGAGAAAGAGCGACGTCGAAATCTACTTATGGAAACCCAGCAGAAAGTCGTGATTAAGAATAACCGTCGTTGGCTCGATAAGATCGTGAATGTTCTTGCTGAGAAATGGATCTCCGAAGATCAGTGGATTGGGCGTTTTCAAGGGCAAGCACCTGATATCGATGGCTTGGTGATCGTCAAGGGTCAAGCAACCCCCGGTGAAATGCATCGGGTAAGAATCACAGGAATTCAAGGGTATGATTTATTGGCGGTGCAATTGGAAAGGGATGAGATAGCATGAATGCAGAGTTGATTTCGGTAGGAACTGAGATTTTATTAGGTCAAATTGTCAACACCAATGCAGCTTGGTTAGCACAACGCTTAGCCACTTTTGGTGTCAATGTATATCGCCAGGTTACCGTTGGAGATAACTTGAATCGGCTGGCTGCCACAGTCACTGATTCACTCAGCAGGGCAGACCTGCTCATATTGACCGGAGGATTGGGACCAACCGATGATGACTTGACGCGCGAAGGTGTAGCATTGGCGACAGATCGACCGCTTGAAACCGATGAGTCACAAAAGCAATGGTTGATCCAACGTTTTCAAAGCCGCTTCGGCAAAATGCCGGAGAATAATTTGAAACAAGCAATGAAACCCAAAGGATCCCTAATTTTACCCAATCCAAACGGAACTGCTTGCGGTTATGCTGTTCCTTACCTCGATAAATGGATTTTTCTTTTGCCCGGCCCCCCTTGGGAAATGGAAGCGATGTTTGAAAATGAAGTAGTTCCATTGTTGGCTAAATACTTTGATTTATCTCAACATCTTTTTCATCGTACCCTTAAATTTTTCGGCATAGGGGAGTCCGCTCTGGAAATGGAAGTGCTCGATATCATGAGAAGTCAGATCGATCCTACCATGGCTCTTTATGCCGGTATGGGGGAAGTGCAAATGAGATTGACCACACGTGCCGGCTCCCAAGAGGAAGCAGATATCAAGCTGGAAAAGCTTCACCAAAAAGTTGCAGAACGAGTGGGGATCCATATATATGGCCAAGATGACGATAGTATCTTTTCTGCAGTTGCTTCTCAACTCTTAAAAAAGAATCAAACTCTGGCGCTGGCTGAATCCTGCACAGGCGGACTGCTTGCCAGCAGTTTTACCGACATACCGGGAAGTTCTGGGTTCTTTACAC
The DNA here is from genome assembly GCA_964484445.1 of uncultured Eubacteriales bacterium. Lineage (GTDB taxonomy): Bacteria > Bacillota > JAAYKD01 > JAAYKD01 > JAAYKD01 > CALCNS01. Next base: position 1,004 of record CAZAFY010000094.1, on the reverse strand, counting down.
ATGGTTGGGTGACCTATTCAAATCAAAGTAAGATTCAACAGCTGAATGTTCCACAAGAAATCATTGAATCGCATGGAGCTGTTAGTGAAGAAACGGTATCAACCATGGCCAGACAAGCTGCTCTAATAGCGGGAAGTGATTATGCTCTTGCTATAAGCGGCATCGCTGGGCCGGGCGGTGGCAGTGCTGAAAAACCGGTAGGACTTGTTTGGATCGCTTTGCACGGCCCGAATGGCTGCCAAACCAAAAAAATGAACTTCAACGGTAGCCGAAGTCAGATAAAAATGCGTGCCACAAAAAATGCTGCTTACTTGCTATGGCAGCATCTGAACCAATAAAAAGGGTAAGGGGGGTGTGAGGATGAATTTTCTCAACCTTCCTTTTCAATTGACCGGTGATAAAACCATCAAAGCCCTCGATCGTCTTCGTCCTCTCAACGGAGAGGATAACGCTGTGTCTTTGCGAGACTTGGATTTTATCGATCCCTTTGGGCTACTCATGCTTTTATCCTATGTTCGTTACTTGTCCATGGTGTTAGACCGGGTTTGGTTATATTTACCTCGCAAAGATAATGTGATGCAATACCTTGTGCGAAGTGGTTTTCTGAAAGAGGCTTCTCACTATGCAAGCTTTATACCATCGCTGCCGCACTCTTCGTTTTCACAAAAAAAGGATGAAATGTGGTTGATTCCGGTGACCACGCTACGTGCGGAAGATGATGTGCCGGAAATCGTCGATGATTTCCTGCAAAATATGAAGAGAATTTTCTTGCCTTCGGGAGGGATTCTTGGTCAGGACCAGATTTTTTTCTGCACGCTTTTATCGGAACTATGTCAAAATATTCCTCAACACAGTCTTGATCATGGGTATGTGGCTGTCCAAAGTTATCGCACCAAGATCGGAAAAGAAATTCATATAGCTTTGACCGATTTGGGAGTGGGTTTAAGAGGAAGTTTATCTCAAGGGCATGCAATTGTTGATTGGCCAGAAGAATCGGTGATTCG
>CAZAFY010000093.1:0-6126 GCA_964484445.1 uncultured Eubacteriales bacterium | reverse complement strand
TTCCATTTATTCATGCCAGTTATGGTTTTGGTCAGGTTCCGGAAGCGAAATACCGTTTGCGTGAAATAGCCGATTTGCCGCAATTATTAGCATCAATACCAAAGTAATAGATCCCTGTTTTCTGCACAAATTAGAAATGAGCTATCCCAAAAAAGGACGGCTCATTTTTTTATTGTTTTAAGACCTTACTGTACCAAAGATGCCGAATCGCTAACCATGGATGATACAGAATCATGCGAGGTCCTGCATAGCGCATGACTTGTTGAATGTCTTCTCGTTGTTGAGGTGCATAACAATGAATTTTGCAATTAGAACAAAAAGTCTTCTCCTCCATGAGAGGGCAAAGATCTACTCGCTGCCAAGCATAGTCACTCAATGCTTGGCAGGAGGGACAAAGATGATTGCCTTCTTTTTTTGTTTTATGCACGCCTTGACAGTAGAGTTGAATCATCAACCGCACAACTTGTTTTTCTTGTTCTCGCTTTTTCACTGCAAGTTGATACATAGAATCCCCTCCAGATGATTAAATGAAAACCGCTCAACCAGAAGTTTTGCTACTCCGGTGAGACGGTTTTTTATCCATATTGAGTTCTATGAATTATGGGCTTTTCCTTCTTTTTCCGTCTGCTCAGATTGCTCTTTGGCCATTCTATACATCTAAAAAATGGTCTTTTTATGGATATATGTGAAAAATGCTTCTGCTGCACGCAAATTAAACAGATTTAATTCATTCGTCACGAAAATTTCGAAATAAGGAGCAGAGAAATCAATCGGTTTCTATGAATCTTTCTGCATTTTTATTAAGTAATTTGTAATTTATATCCTTAGATTTGTCATCCCTACTAGAATTATTTTAATGGAGTTTAATGTCTAATACATCGCCTAATTTTCCTATACTTCTCGTAACTTTAAAATCAATCATCCTAAAAACGCCATAATGTGATCCGAAATTGAAATGTGACACTTCTATTTAAAAAGTATGAAAATACGGTAGCAGGAATTGAACAAGATGTTACGAATTTGTTACGGTAAAGGGGGTGTTGACTGGAAAGAGAGAGGTTTTTATACAATAATTCATTCAGAAAACACCAATTATTTCCTTCATCAGACAAATCTGGCTGTAATGATGAGGAGATCAACTCCGGTTAGGATGGGAGGATTTTTATGAAGCACTCCAAAGCAGAACTCAAGAAAATCGCCTGTGAAGCCATCGACAAAAATCGTGACGCAATTATCGCCTTAGGTGATTCAATTCTCATGGAACCCGAACTGGGTTATAAGGAGTTTAAGACCGCTGAGAAAGTCAAGAAACTCTTTACCGATTTGGGCTATGATCATCGAAGCGAAATCGCGATCACTGGTGTCGTTGCACCACGCAAAGGCAAGGAATCCAAGATGAAAGTTGCCATTATGGGAGAATTAGATGCCGTTATTGTTCGCGATCACCCCTATGTCTGTGAAGAAACAGGGGCAGCGCATGCCTGCGGACACAATTGCATGATCGCCTCTTTAGCCGGTGTCGCCTATGCCCTGAAAGATACTGGCATCATGGAAGAACTCTCAGGCGATATCGTTCTCATGGCCGTACCTGCAGAAGAATACGTGGAAATCGGTTATCGCAACAGCTTACGCGAAGAAGGAAAAATCCACTTTTTAGGTGGTAAACAAGAATTCATTCGTTTAGGTGAATTCGATGATATCGATACCATGATCATGCAGCACACCACCAGCACGACTGGCAATATCAAAGCACTAACTCGGAATTTCAGTAACGGCTTTACCGGCAAACTTGTTCGTTACATCGGTAAAGAAGCTCACTCCGGCGGTGCACCTCACATGGGCATCAATGCATTGAACGCTGCGCAAATCGGTCTCATGGCCGTCCATGCACAACGCGAAACCTTTAAAGATGAAGATCACATTCGAGTGCATCCAATCATCACCAAAGGCGGAGATTTAGTTAATGTCGTTCCGGCCGATGTACGAATCGAAACCTATGTTCGTGGAAGCAACGTCCCTGCTATTTTAGACGCCAGTTTCAAAGTCAATCGTGCTTTTAAAGCTGGTGGAGATGCCGTTGGCGCAAAGACAGTAATCACCGAATTACCGGGTTATCTACCCATGTTTTTCGATGAGAAACTTACCGAAGTGATGCATGGAAACCTGGTTGATTTATTGGGCGATGACGCTGTTCTCCGACAAGGTCCCGGTGGCGGCGGATCTACCGATGCTTCCGATGTAGCACACTTGATGCCAACCCAACATATTTATATGGGTGGTTCGGTCGGTGGCGCGCACAGTAAAGAATTCATGATTGCCGACAAAGATTTGGCTTATCTCACGGCTGCCAAAGCCCTTGTCTGCACTGCCATTGATTTATTAGCCGACGGAGCAGAACTCGGCTTAGAAATCAAAAACAACTTTAAAGCCCCCATGACCAAGGAAGAATATCTGACCAAATGGGGTCACATGGAATAATCTGAAGGGAGTTTTATTATGAAGTATTTGAAGGACTGGAAAGTCCAAATTTTATGTCTTCTTATGGTTATTGCCGCGGAATTGATCGGCAACCAAAAGTTCGCTTTCGGCCTAGTTAGCTTTACTTTATTCCCCATGTTATATGCTTTGGTTATTGGTGCGGTACTCTATGGTTTAAAAGTCATCGATATGGATATGATGAAAACCGCATCTCCTTACATTGGTATTTCTGTTACTTTTTTAACCGTTAAAGTCGGCGCCAGCATTGGACCGAACTTACCTGCTATTATGAATGCCGGTCCCGCTCTCTTATTACAAGAATTAGGCAACTTAGGAACCATTTTCTTCTCCCTACCTGTTGCCGTATTAGTCTTTAAAATGGGTCGCGCTGCCGTTGGTGCGTGCTTCTCGATCTCCCGCGAAGGTTCTCTGGCTATTGTTGGTGACATGTATGGCTTAGACTCCGATGAGGGTCAAGGCGTTATGGGCGCTTATATTACCGGAACCTTATTGGGTACCGTTTTCAACAGCTTAATGGTTTCCACTTTACTGATTACCAATTGGTTCCATCCTTACTCTTTAGCCATGGCAGCCGGAACCGGCTCAGCATCTATGATGTCTGCCGCTTTAGCACCGTTGGTAGAAAAATTCGCGAACCAACCGGAAATGCTAAGTAAGATTCAAGCCTATGCCGCTACCAGTCAGGTTCTAACCAGTGCTGATGGTTTGTATATGAGCTTATTTGTAGGAATTCCAGTAACCAATTGGCTCTACAAAAAGTTTAAAAAAGAAAAAGCTGCTCCTGCTCAAAAAGCAGTAGCAGGAAAGTAAGGAGGCGCTAACTATGGAAGGTAAATGGTTTACTCGAATTAAGATTTTATTGATTACCGCTCTCTTTGCTTCCATTGGTAACCTGATCAACGGGTTGGTAACAAAGTCCAGATCAGCTACCCCCGAAAAAGTCATGGTTTATATGCCTTGGCAAATTTGGCCGGCCCTAGCTCTTATGATTGCAATTATTATTTTAGGGTTAATTATTTCCGACTTTGCAAAAGCCAAATTCCCCAAAGCAGATTTACCCAACATTCTCTTTATTTCCGCTATTGCTATTTTAGTTGGTATTCCGAATTTGTCGCCTTTGGCTGGTTTCATGAAAACCGAATTTGCCAAAATCGGTTTACTCCCCTTGTGTACCCCTATTCTTTCTTATGCCGGTATCTCCATTGGTAAAGACTTGCCTGCTTTCAAGAAACAGGGTGTGGCTATTGTTACAGTGGCTCTGCTCACCTTCTTAGGAACCTATATCGGTTCTGCAGTCATTGCCGAAATCGTATTGAAATTGACTGGACAAATCTAATATTGATCTCAAAAAAACGCTTCCTTCCTCAAGAAGGGAGCGTTTTTTTATGTCTTAATTTTGAGTAGAATGTGAATTTTATTCGTTTCACCGGAAATTCGGCTTTCTTTTATGAGGAATTTTGCATCTTTATTAAGAATCCTGTTGATATGAATTTTGGACTGCTTAAGGGGCTATAAATTGATTAGTTTTCTAATAAGACTCGATACCTTGATTTATAACACAATGCCGGATAATCCTTAGGTTTCCAACGAATTAAAACTTGTCGTAATGTTCACCTTTGAGATAGCTACCTTAATCTCGAAAATCATCCGCTTTTTCTGAACAGGGTTTCTGATCTGTATTACGAATAAAGCAAAGAAGGGAGGATTTTCACCAAGAATACAACAATCCGAAATTAGGAATAGGAAAGGAGTTCTATCGATGAAAATACTCAAGGATTGGAAAGTCCAAATTCTATGTCTGCTCATGGTCATTGCTGCTGAATTGATCGGAAATCAACGCTTTGCGTTCGGCCTTTTAAGTTTTACTTTATTCCCTATGTTATATGCTCTTGTCATTGGTGCCATCCTCTACGGTGTCAAAGTTATTGACAACGATATGATGAAAACCGCTTCCCCTTATATTGGTATTTCCGTTACTTTTTTAACCGTAAAAGTTGGTTCTAGCATTGGACCGAACTTGCCTGCCATTCTCAGTGCAGGTCCGGCTTTGATCTTGCAAGAATTGGGAAACCTAGGAACAATTTTCTTGTCTCTTCCCGTTGCAGTCCTGGTCTTCAAAATGGGACGTGCCGCCGTTGGAGCTTGTTTTTCAATCTCCCGTGAAGGATCTCTGGCCATTGTCGGTGATATGTATGGCTTAGACTCCGAAGAAGGTCAAGGAGTTATGGGTGCTTATATTACCGGAACTTTATTGGGCACTATTTTCAACAGCCTCTTAGCTTCAGCAATGTTAGCAGTAGGTTGGTTACATCCTTATTCTTTAGCCATGGCAGCCGGAACTGGCTCAGCTTCCATGATGTCTGCGGCTTTAGCACCGTTGATTGAGAAATTCGCAAATCAACCGGAAATGTTAAGTAAGATTCAAGCCTATGCTGCCACAAGTCAGGTTCTAACCAGTGCCGATGGTTTGTATATGAGCTTATTTGTAGGAATTCCGGTGACCAATTGGCTCTACAAGAAACTCAAAAAAGATAAAGCTGCTCCTGCCCAAAAAGCAGTAGCAGGAAAGTAAGGAGGCGCTAACGATGGAAGGTAAATGGTTTACTCGTATCAAAATTCTGCTAATTACCGCGCTCTATGCTTCGATTGGAAACCTGATCAACGGGCTGGTTACCAAGTCCAGATCAGCAACGCCTGAAAAAGTTATGGTTTACATGCCTTGGGAAATTTGGCCCGCCTTAGCTCTTATGATCGCAATAATTATCGTAGGCTTGATCATTTCCGACTTTGCAAAAGCCAAACTACCCAAAGCTGATTTACCCAACATTCTCTTCATCTCAGCAATCGCAATTTTAGTGGGTATTCCCGGCTTGTCTCCTTTGGCAACTTTCATGAAAACCGAATTTGCCAAAATTGGTTTACTGCCTCTTTGCACACCGATTTTATCGTATGCCGGTATTTCCATTGGCAAAGATTTGCCCGCATTCAAGAAACAGGGTGTAGCTATTGTTTCTGTGGCACTACTCACTTTCTTGGGAACATACTTAGGCTCGGCTTTCATTGCTGAAGTCGTCTTAAAGTTCACCGGTCAAATCTAAGTTCAAGTTTAGGTCAGAAAAACGTTCTTGTTTTAAAGCAAGGGCGTTTTTTTCTTGACTTCAGGCATACAATGGGTATAATCAGATAGTAAACAAAAATGGAACATCTGAAAGGACTCCTTATGAAATACTTTTTACAAAGAATGCCCCGCTTAATCTTAGGACTTTTCCTTTATGCTTTGGGAATCTATGTCACCATTCGCGCCAATATCGGCTACGCCCCTTGGGATGTTTTTCACACCGGCATTTCAAAGGCCTCGGGTATGACTTTGGGACTTTCATCAATAGTGGTCGGAGTTGTCATCGGGCTGCTTGCGGTTCTCTTGGGCGAAAAAATCGGTTTGGGAACTGTCGCAAACATGGTCGTAGTGGGTCTGTTTATTGATGTTTTGATTCAATGGAATCCGATTCCCATCAATCAAAATTTCTGGCTCGGAATCCCCATGATGATTTTAGGGTTATATATCATTGCCTTTGCTACGTATTTCTATATTGGAACCGGCTTTGGCGCCGGCCCGCGCGATAGTCT
>CAZAFY010000092.1:0-6146 GCA_964484445.1 uncultured Eubacteriales bacterium | reverse complement strand
GAGCTTTTATCGTTATGGTTATTTAGTCATCGGTGGAGGTCAAGTTGTGGTGCCGCTCATGCACACGGAGTTGGTTGAGATTAGCCAATACATGACCAATCAGGAATTCCTCACCGGCTATGGATTGGTGCAAGGTCTGCCCGGTCCAATGTTCAGTTTTAGCGCGTATGCCGGAGGAATGGCCGCACGTGGAGGAAGTGTGCTTTTCCAAGTGGCGGGAGCCATTGCCGGTGGCATCGGCATCTTCTTGCCGGGGGTTCTGTTGATCTTCTTTGTTTACCCAGTTTGGGAAAACTTGAAGCAAATGCGTGGAATCAAAGTCTCGCTTAGAGGAGTCAATGCAGTTGCAGCCGGGTTTATTGCAGCCGCTGCAGTTACTCTGATGCAAAAGAGCGGTTTTGCTTGGGACAACTTAATCGTGACGGCGATTTCGATTTCAATCCTGTACTCCAAAAAAATCCCAGCACCGATTTTAGTCTTGTTAACTTTAGTTGCAGGATTTTTTATTCCTGTGTTATAATAAAAAAACAGGAATCTACAACTGAAGGAGCAACAGCATGATGAAAGCCCTCTTTTTTGATTTAGACGGAACGCTACTTGATCATAAAAAGCAAATCACCTTGGAAAGCCAGGAAGCCCTCAAATTATGCAAGGCCAAGGGTATTCGCCTTTTTATTGCCACTGCTCGGCCACCCACCCTCCACAAGACGTTAGGGTTTACTCAAGAGATGCTCGATCTTTTCGATGGAGGTGTTTTCTGCAACGGCGCTTGCGTGCGCTTGCAAAATAAGGATATCTATCACTTTGTCAAACCCCACGTGGTGCGGGAGTGCCTAGAAGCCATAGAACCCTATGCCGATCTTAATATCTCTTTGCAAGCGGAGAACAATATACATGCTTTTCGCCATCCCATTGCCGAAGACCATTTCGATAAGTGGGGCATCCATCACGATGAAGTGGTGCCCTTGAGCCAAGAAGTCATAGACCAGACCGTGAAAATGCTGGTTTTCTATGACAACTTCGTCGACACTCAACGTAAAGTTCCCGAAGAATTGGTGCAATGTTTGCGTACCAACTGCTTGAGTGGGGCTCAACTCTACTGGACCGATGAAGGCAAACTGGTGCAGATCATCGATGATGCAGTCAATAAAATGCAAGGCATTGAATATATCCGCCAGCAATTGCATTTGAGCAAGAAGGAAATTGCGGTCTTTGGGGACGATGTCAACGATGTCGAAATGTTAAAAGGATACCCCAACAGCATCGCCATGGGCAACGCCTTTGATCATGTTAAATCGGTGGCCGCGCATGTTACCTTAACCAACGATGCCGATGGTATCGCTTACGCTCTTAAACATATCCTCAAATTGATTTAAGAAAGTAGGTATGTATGCGAAAGCACCCCCAGATTGAGATTCGCGGAGCAAACCATGGCAATCTCAAAAACATCGATCTCAATATTCCTAAAGATCAATGGGTGGTTTTTACCGGGGTTTCTGGCTCCGGTAAGAGCACCCTTTTGTTCGATGTACTGTATCAGGAGTCGCAACGCCAATACCTCGAAGCGTTAGGTATGGAGGGGTTGAATAAACCTAAGGTTGAATCGGTGCGGTATACATCGCCGGCAATCTGCATTGCACAACGCAAAGCAAACCGAAATCCGCGCTCTACCGTGGGTACCGTGACTGACATCTTCACCGATTTGCGCATGATCTACGAGAAATTGCATCAACGTGCGTGCCCACATTGTGGCGGGGGATTGATTTCAGCAGACTTGACCGAGTTGACCCGAAAGCTTGACGACGAATATCTGGTTGAGATCGACTGCCCTCACTGTGGTCAACGAGTGCCGAAGCTTACGCGCACGGATTTCTCCTTTAACACACTTAGAGGCGCTTGCGAGACTTGCCAAGGCTTGGGGACGGTTCTGCAGATCAACGAAGCAGCAGTTTGCGATTGCACTCTTTCGTTAGAAGCCGGAGCGGTGCAATTTTGGGACTCCCTTTACAAAGAGTATCAGATCGCTTCTTTATACCAAGCTTTTGCGTTTTATCAATTATCGGAAGTCAGCAATCAACCGATTTTACAATGGACCGACACCCACAGGGCGATCTTGTTCTATGGTGTGGAGCATCCTAGCACAAAAGCACTCCTTTCCAATCGGGAGATTCCCAAAACTGTATCGGGAGGCCGCTTCGAAGGCATTTATACAACCCTACGCCGTCGACTTTCCGAACGCAAGCAACTCACTCCGCAACTGGCTCCTTTTTTTGACGAAACTGTTTGCCCGGACTGTAAAGGAGAACGACTGTCCAAACACAGCCGCGAAGCAAAAGTCAATGGCATTCGGTTGCCACAATTGAACCATTATTCGCTAGAACAATTGTTCCTTTGGCTGCAGAGATTATGGGGCAACCTATCGGAGAAAGAGACCAATTTGGTTTTGGTATACCTGCAGACGTTGGAAACCAAGCTGAAGCGTCTGATCAGACTGAGCTTGGGGTATTTGACACTAGATCGTACCACTTCAACCTTGTCTGGCGGGGAAGGTCAACGCATGCAACTTGCTGCCTTGCTGGATTCTCCGATGAGCGGAGTGCTATATCTCTTAGATGAACCCACGGTGGGTCTGCACCCCAAAGATACCGAAGGCATTCTCCAACAGATCCGCGAGATTCGTGCATTGGAAAACACCGTGATCGTGATCGAGCATGACCCCGAGGTGATGAGAGCTGCTGACTGGATCATCGATTTTGGGCCCGAAGCTGGGCGTTTTGGTGGTGAAATTGTCGCTCAAGGCACACCGAAGCAGATCACACAGAATTCGAGTTCCCTGACCGGTCAATGGATGAACAAAGTGGGTATGTTGCCGAATACACGCCGGATCCCAGAGCAGTATTTGCATTTGGATAAGGTCTCCTTGCATAACATAAAAAACCTAAGTGTTGATTTCCCCCTAGGGTGCTTCACAGCTTTGACCGGTGTTTCGGGTTCGGGCAAATCCAGCTTGCTCTTTGGCATTTTGCTGAAGGAACTTCAAAAGAAGCAGAGCGGCGTTGTACGAAGCCCTTATGAATTCCGAAAAATCGTAGCCGTGGAACAAGCACCACCTTCCGCCATGAAACGCTCCAATATTGCTACCTATTGCGGAGCCTTTACCCCAATAAGGAAATGGTTTGCCAATTTACCCCAAGCCAAAGCCTTACAGGTAACAGAGAAATATTTCTCCTTCAACACCAAGGGGGGACGTTGTGAGCATTGCGAAGGCTTAGGCACGATTCGCAGCCACATGCTCTTCTTTGAAGATACCGAAATCACTTGTCCATATTGTGGGGGCAAGCAATTCAGCGAGACTGTTTTATCGGTTGCGCATCAAGGTTACAATATCCATCAGGTGCTGCAAATGACCGTGGAGGAAGCGGCGGAGTTTTACCACGACCAACCATCGATCTACAAACCCTTGGCTATGTTAATCGAAGCAGGCTTAGATTATGTGACCCTAGGACAGACGGTGCCGACCTTATCGGGCGGGGAAGCCCAACGACTGCAACTGGCGCGTCAACTCTTGGAAGCCTCAAAGGAAAAAACACTGTATCTGCTCGATGAACCTACAACAGGCTTACATCCTGCCGATATTCAGCGCTTTCTTTTACTCATGCAAAAAATCGTCAACGCCGGGCATACCGTCTTAGTCATTGAGCACAATGTGCAACTAATACGCGAAGCAGATTGGGTGATCGATATGGGGCCGGGTGGAGGAGAGGCGGGTGGAAAAATCATTGCAGAAGGAACGCCGCTTCAGTTAAAACAAAATTCCAACTCCATAATCGGCCGTTACCTTTAAGGGAGGAAACCATGCATATCATTTTTGATTTATACGGCACTCTTTATCAGCCAGGGCTTTCGGTGATGTCGGTATTAAAGCAGATCAGTGATCGTTTAGGCTTGCCCTACCCAGATGAAGCAGAAGTGTTTCAATTGGTTCATCAGGACGTGGACACTTACTTAGAAGCGTTATATCCGCAAGTGGAAGATCGCGGAGCATTGAAGGCTTTGTTTTTGGCGTATGAAAAGCAACACGCGGAAGGCGGAGATCTCTTTCCTGGAACCAAAGAACTCTTACAAACCTTACACCGCGCAGGTCATGTTTTATCGGTGTGTTCCACCGGCAATGACACTTTTATGCAGACAGTGTTACAGCAAAATGGGATTGGAGAATACTTTACCCACATCAAGAGTGCTAGACCGTATCGTTCCAAAGGTGCAGCCATTGCGACTCTACTCAAAAAAGAGGAGACTGCCGTTTTGGTGGGAGATACCCTGATCGATTTCCGAGCGGCTTGGGAGAATCACATCCCCAGCATCGGTGTTTCCTATGGATTTGGTGCCCTCGATGATTTCTCTGCCGCTACCTTTCGTGCCAGTAATATCGAAGAGATTTTAACTTGGCTGAATCACGTAGAAATATTCGGTAAAATCACACGCCATTGGTTGGCTAAACCGAATGCAAGAATTCTCGGGATCAACGGAGTTGATACCTCGGGCAAGACTACTTTTGCACGTCACTTTCAGCGTTATTTACGAGCCATTGGCTTAGTGGCCGAGGTGATCTCGCTGGATGATTTTCACAACCCCAAAGCAGTGCGTTCTAAAGGAGCGAATGAGATCGAGGCCTATGAGAAAAATGCCTTTGATACTGGAAAATTGATTCAGGAAGTGTTACAGCCAATCAAGGAGCAGGGAGCCTGTATCAAGGAACTCGACTGCCTTGACCTTAAAAGCGACAGTTATGACAAGAAGCTGAAACTGGAGATTCATGCAGAAACCTTGGTCATTTTGGAAGGTGTGCTCCTATTCAAACCCCCTCTGAATGCCTGGTTGGATGAACGAGTATTTCTAGATATTTCTTTTGAAGAAGTAGTACGACGCGCCGAAAAACGTGATGTTCCCCTCTATGGATCAGAATTTCTGCAAGCGTATCATCGCAAATACATTCCTATACAACAACGGTATCTAGAAAGGTATTCACCCAAACAAAAAGCAGACTTTGTCATTGACTATAGCAATTTTTTAATGGGATCCTAGAAAAGTAAAGTTCATGTAAAATCATAAGCAGAAGGATTGACACTCCGATTCTTCTGCTTTATTATATGAGTGAAATCGAATATATGAATATGAGGTGATCCCATGATCGAAACCCTAAAAGCCCTCGCCGACGAGAATCGCCTGCGCATCTTCCACCTCTTGACTCAAGAGGAACTCTGTGTTTGCGAATTAGAAGTGATCTTGGAGATGAATCAGTCCAATGTTTCTCGGCATTTGGCAAAATTGAAATCAGCCAAGCTACTTCAAGCCAACAAGGGTGGGCAATGGGTACATTACAAAATCCACCCCAACTTTGAACAGCAAAACCTTAAGTTACTCCGCTGGCTACAGCAAAACTGGCAAGGGGAGAAGGTTTTTCAACAGGATAGTCTGCGCTGCCAAACCTACATAAGCAGCCCTTATACCTGCCAGAACATCACCGCTGAGCGAGACGTGGTGCTATCTGCTTTAAAAGTTCAATCGATATAGAAGGGAAAGAGAAGATGAAACAAGAAACTTCCGGTATTGGTTTTTTTGAAAAGTATCTCAGTGTGTGGGTCTTGATTTGCATGGCAATCGGCATAATGATCGGCGTTTATGCACCACAAATTCCTGCTTGGTTGAGTCAGTTCGAACGAGCCAATGTTTCGATTCCGGTCGCGATTTTGATTTGGCTGATGATTTACCCCATGATGTTGAAAGTTGATTTCGACAGCGTCAAGCAGATCGGGCAAAATCCTCGAGGCTTGATTGTGACCTGGGTGACCAACTGGTTGATCAAACCCTTTACCATGTATGGTATTGCTGCTTTTTTCTTTTATGTCATTTTTAAGGCTTGGATCCCAGCCGAAATGGCTCGCAATTACCTAGCCGGTGCCGTCCTCTTGGGAGCAGCTCCTTGTACCGCCATGGTCTTTGTCTGGAGTCATCTGACCAAGGGCAATCCTGCTTACACTCTGGTCCAGGTTGCTACCAATGATTTATTGATTTTGGTTGCTTTCGTGCCAATTGTGGCTTTACTCTTAGGCATCAGCAACTTTGTTGTTCCTTGGGATACCTTG
>CAZAFY010000091.1:0-6155 GCA_964484445.1 uncultured Eubacteriales bacterium | reverse complement strand
ATCTGAAACCGAGTTGACCGCTTGGGTAGAAGGCTTGAAACTATGATTTTAGAAACCGCAAGACTCAATTTACGTGAAATCCAGCAAACAGATTATTCTGACTTAGCTGAAATATTACAAGATGATGAGACAATGCTAGCCTATGAAGGGGCATTCACCAATGAAGAAGTGCAGCAATGGCTGGACAGACAACGAGAGAGATATACAGACGACGGCTTTGGCTTATGGGCGGTCATATTAAAAGAAACCAACAAAATGATTGGACAATGTGGGCTCAGTATGCAAGATGCCAACGGAAAACAAGTTCTTGAAATTGGCTATTTACTTAACAGAGCATATTGGCATAAGGGATATGCTTCTGAAGCTGCTATTGCCTGCAAAGAGTATGCTTTTACCAAACTCAACGCTGATGAAGTCTTTTCAATTATTCGAGACACAAATACCGCTTCTCAGAATGTTGCACTCCGAAACGGGATGGTAATCGTTGAGCATTTTGTAAAACACTACCGTGGGGTTGATATGCCACATTACTTGTTTTCAGTGAAGCGAGTTTGAAAGGACTGGAATATCTATGAAACGTTCTATGATGCAAGTTTATGTTAGAGAGAGTAATAAAGCACTGCTCTTCTACCAAGAAACGTTTAATGCAGAAGTACTATGCCAGTATCCTAATGAAGATGGCAGCTTGATGCATTCTGAACTCAATATTGAAGGCCAAGTCTTTGCAATTTCAGAACGCAATGCAGCCAATGCAACTCGCTTTGAAGAGACAATTACAGGAAACACAATGCAATTTTGTTTGCAATATGGTTCCGGCAACGAAGAGCGAGTTAAAAAAGTGTATGAAAAATTAAAAACCAATGCTAGAGTTTTAGTCGAACTTGCTCCTTGCGATTATAGTCCACTGATGAGTGACTTAATCGACCAATTCGGAGTTCGCTGGTGCATATTTATATAATAAAACGATACTCGAGTTTGACATTATGTCAAACTCGAGTATCGTTTTTTATTGCCGCTTATTCAGCTTTCACCACAGACTTTTTGACCTCATAGCCTAAGGTCACAATGGCCTTTTCAATTTCAGCAATGGCCAGTTTACTTTCGTCAAAGCTCACCTTCACTTTACTGGAGTTGAACATCACATTGACGCTATCTTGTTCCACACCGGGGAGCATTTTGACGGCACTACCGATTTTGAGTGCGCAAGAAGGGCAAGTAAGGGTTTCCAGTTGAATCGTTGCTTTTTGCATTTGGTTCACTCCTTATGATTTTTTGCTTGATTTGTATCGGAGTAGTCGCATTCCATTGAGGATGACCACTAAAATGCTCGCTTCGTGGACTAACATCCCGATTGACATGTTCATCCATTCGCTCAAGAAAACATTGATCAGCAGAAATAAGACAACGCCGACTGCAATAATAATGTTTTGGAGCATGTTATTGTTCGTTGCTTTGGTGAGTCCCAGGGCGTGAGGCAAACGGCTGAATTCTGAATTCATTAAGACCACATCTGAGGTCTCAATAGCAACATCGGTTCCGTTGCCCATTGCTATACCAATGTTCGCTTGTGCCAGAGAAGGACTGTCGTTGACACCGTCACCAACGAAGGCGACAATTTGGTTATTCTCCTGCAAGTTTTTTATGAACGCCGATTTATCTTGTGGCAACATGTGACCATGGGCTTCGGTCAAGCCTAACTCACTGGCAACGCGGTCCACAGTTCCTTGGTTATCTCCCGATAAAACAATGAGCTTCTTTACCCCTAAGGCCTTGAGTTCTAGTAATCCTTCTTTGACATCGGGGCGGATTTGGTCTCGAATTCCCATGAGAGAGACCAATTCTCCATTGACCCCGGTCAAAACCACGGAGTTGCCGTTTTGCTCGAACTTGGCGATATCTGCTGTCGCTTTTTCGCTAAGTTGAATTTTCTCTTGTTCCATGAGGGATACATTGCCCACGACAACACGTTTGCCATTAACAAGGGCAACAATGCCTCCACCTTTTACGACATTCGTATTTTCTACTTGGTGGAATTGTTTGGCTCCAATATATTCAACAATCGCCTTCGCTAAGGGGTGATCGGATTCGTTTTCAATGCTTGCTAAATATTGCAGGTGCTCTTCTGCATTGCTGGTGTAAAACTCGGTATCGGCAACTTTCGGGTTTCCTTGGGTGAGGGTTCCCGTTTTATCAAAAACCATGACATCAACTTTGCTGAAGTCCTGAATGACTTCGCTGCCTTTGAATAAGATGCCGTGGCGTGCTCCGTTCCCAATTCCTGCCACATTAGAGACAGGCACGCCAATCACTAAAGCACCGGGACAACCTAAGACCATAATGGTAATGGCAAGCTCTACATTTTGCGAAAAAAGCCACACAATCACCGAAAGTGCTAAGACCGCTGGAGTATAGTATTTAGAGAATTTGTCAATGAAGCGTTCGGCAGCTGATTTTGAATCTTGAGCTTCTTCCACCAGCTCGATAATTTTGCCAAAGGTGGTATCTTCACCAACTCGTTCAGCCATGATCTGCAACGTACCGTTTTCTAAGATAGTGCCGGCAAAGACCTTCGAGCCTTTTAATTTATGAGAGGGAAGAGGTTCGCCTGTGATGCTGGCCTCATTAATATAACCGTCCCCACTCAACACTAAACCATCTACAGGCACCTTAGCGCCGGTTTTGACCAGGAGGATGTCATTAACATCCACTTCATCGATTTCAACTTCCTCAAAATCACCAGTTTCATTTTGTTTGAGAGCGCTCTCCGGTGCCATTTCGATCAGTTCTTTAATAGCAGACCGGGTTCTGTTCAAGGTGCGCTGCTCTAAGTAAGCGCCAAACAAGAACAGGAAGGTAACAATGGCCGATTCTTCATATTTACCGATCAAGAAAGCACCGATTACTGCCATGGTCACCAATACATCGATGCTGACCACCTTCACCCTTAATGCTTGATACGCTTGTAAGGCAATAGGAACTGCTCCTAAAATGGAAGCGAGGATCAAAGAAGTGTGAGTAAGTAGCTCGTTTTTAAGTAAGAACTCACCCGCAAAAGCTAAGATCAATAAAACTCCACTGATCAAGGCGATTAGATTCTTTTTACTTAAGATCCATCTTTGCATTGTGACACCTCCGTTCTTGATCCATGCCGTTATAAGTTTCTTCGCTACAGCTCTAATGATGATATGCTTTATCCAATTCTGCTAGCATGATATAGACGGCTTCATAGCTCTCGCAGACGTCTTGTGGTATGGAATAGTTGCTCGTAATTTTGCGCAATGCTGCAAATTCTTCACTCAGCTCCGGTAGGACAGAACGTTTGCCTTTGGTTTTTTCTCGAATCAGATCAAAAAGCTTGTCTACTTCGTGAAATTCCGGATGATTGTTTCCATGAACTCGTGCCACTATAGGCACATATTGAGTCAAGGTTTTCATGTGTTGTTTGAGCACCGTGTAGAATGCCGTTGTATCTGCCAATTCAATCCCTCTTTCTATAAGCTTGTATCTTATTCTAACACAAAGCAGACTCTGAGTTTGTTGTAAAAACAACAAAGCGGGAATGTGATTGCAATCATATCTTTCTTGGTAAAGCTTTGGAGGAGAGGTTCATGGGTTGTCAAATTTAGAATATGAAGTATAATAAGAATAACTCGCATTTAGAAAGGAAGAGGAACATGACACAAAATCCAATCATAAAAATCCAAAAAATCGATTTTCATTGGCAAATGGAAAATCCGTTTTTGTTTTGTGCACATCATAAAGACCAATATCCAGCCGGAAATGAAAATCAGGGGGTCGATGCTAGCCATTTTGTTGGCCGAAATATGGGCAGTGATTTCACAATCAAAGATGGCTTTCGAATGTATCACGGGGAAGAAGTGCCGGGATTCCCTGTTCATCCACATCGCGGATTTGAAACGGTGACGATTGTAACAGAAGGCTTTATTGATCACTTCGACTCCCTTGGTGCCTTTGGCCGCTATGGTCAGGGTGATGTGCAATGGATGACAGCCGGAAAAGGATGTCAGCATGCTGAAATGTTTCCTCTAGTCAATGAGGATTCGCCGAATCCAACTCAATTATTCCAGGTTTGGCTTAACTTGCCTAAGAAAGACAAGTTTGTCCCACCCGCTTACAAGATGCTCTGGCATGAAGATATCCCTGTTGTTGAAACAGAGGATGTCAATGGTAAGAAGACATCTGTAACGGTCATTGCCGGTCAATGGCAGGGGATTCAAGCAGTAGCGCCTGCTCCGGATTCCTGGGCTGCAAAGCCAGAAAGCCAAGTTGGCATGTTCTTGATCCATATGCAAGCTGGAAGCACTTGCACATTGCCTACGGTTTCTCCTACAGCCAACCGCAATCTTTACTATTATCTCGGGGATTCTATGCAAATTGCCGGACAAGAGGTCATGGGTTCTCATCGTATCAAAGTGGACGCAAGTCAAGAGGCAACCCTTCAAAACGGCAAAGCCGATAGCTATCTGCTTTTATTGGAGGGGGAGCCAATTAACGAACCTGTAATCAAGCACGGTCCGTTCGTTATGAATAGCATTCCGAAAATACAAGAAGCCTTTGCTGATTATCAACGCACCCAGTTCGGCGGTTGGCCCTATGAACAAGAGATTCCGGTCAATGAACGTAATTCCGGACGATTTGCACATTATGCCGACGGTACAGAAGAAAGACCTAGATTGAAGAACTAAATGCAAAACGGTCAAGGGAGCTTTATTTGCTCCCTTGACCGTTTTCTCTTGACTTTGTGAAAAAAAGAGAATATTATGAGTGGGTCTGAAAAGATAATTTAATCAGAATAAAAAGAGAGTGAGAGGTAAATCAATGAAAATCGTTTGTGTATCGGCATCTAATACCAAAGATAGGGGAGACAATAGTGCCTCGACCCGGGTTTGCGGTTTGATTTCACAGCAAATCAAGGAAAGTCTTGGTGAAGTTGCCGAGGTTGAAATCATCGCTTTAGCCAACTATGATCTCAAGCCTTGCCACTTGTGTGGGGATTGTAGTAGCACGCAAACTTGTTTGTACGATCAAGACTTTAACAACCTCTATGAGAAGCTCGCTACAGCTGATGCCCTCTTTTGGGTGGTTCCGCACTATTCGCCCATTCCTTCCAAACTGATTATCATCTTTGAAAAAATCAACGAGATCTCCTACGCTTCCTGGACTAAAAAACCAACCTTTCAGACGCCTTTCCACAAAAAAGTTACGGCTATTGTTGGCCATGGTGGAATGCCTGAGAGCCCGGAAGTATTGCAATACTACCATGACCATTTAGTGTCACCGGTAGCCGATATCTTGCGCTCTTTATCGTTCAAGATCATACCAATGAATGAGCAGTTTTCAAAAGGAGCGGTCTTTGGCTTGGCCAATGATCACTGCCTGAAAAAGGTGGAGGGGAAGATTTTCCCCGATGTCATACAAGATTACGAAATGATCAATACTAGAATTCAACCGCTGGTCAACAATGTTTTACGAGAATTTGTGGACTAAGACGCCTCAAACGAGCGAATCAGTTCAATAAATAACTCGGCAATGTCTGGGTCAAACTGTCTTCCCATGCCGCTTTGAATCACATCAATGGCATGGGCTTTTCGTACTTCAAAGTCTTGATCACCAAGGTTTAATACCCTGTCAAAGGTCTCCACTACTGAAATAATCCTTGCCAGAACAGGAATTTGTGTACCCCTTAGCCCACGAGGATAGCCTTGTCCGTCCCAGTGTTCGTGGTGACTGTAGACGATTTCGGCTAAATCCAAGGTGTCGTCAAATAAGTTCAAAATCCGATACCCTACTGCAGGGTGCTCTTTCAGGTTTTGGCCTTCTTCATTGGTAAAGTCCGCCATATTGAGCATACTTTCGTCTAGTGTGATTTTCCCGATGTCGTGTAAATAACCAGCTAACTTGAGTTGATTAATCTCCAGTTGTGAAAGTTGGAGAACGGTACCCATCTTACCGGAGAAATCACCGACAAATTGAGAATGCCGTCTTTCGTTGGGATGTTTAGCGTGCAAGTGAGCTATAATGTCATCCACACTGCTTGTGTTGTTGGATTGACGATGCCTTGCTTTATCCTTAAGCATGGCGTTATCGGCCATGATCATGATTTCATCGAAATCATGATCGGGATTGGTTTTGGT
>CAZAFY010000090.1:0-6191 GCA_964484445.1 uncultured Eubacteriales bacterium | reverse complement strand
AAAGGAAGAAAATCATGAAAAAGAAAATGAACAGTAAAAAAGGCTTCACCCTCGTCGAAATCATTGTTGTATTAGTTATCCTCGCCATCATGGCTGGCTTCGCTATCCCCGCTTATAACGGCTACATTGACAAAGCAAAACAGAGCGAAGTCTTAGCTGAGGGTCGAACATTACTTATCGCTGCACAAACTGTTGGTCAAGAGCAATATGGTAAAAATGGAGATCTAAAAGCTGACGCTGGTACTAAAGAAGCAATTATTTATGCAGCTGTAAAATCGCTGTCTGATACGAAGGGTATTTTCAAACTAACATTTGATGCTAAAGGTATTGTTACTGCAGCTACTTTGCAAAACGAGAAAAAAACACACGTTGCTACTTTTACCGGAACAGCATGGTCTGTCGCAGCGGTTGAAACGGCTTTGACCGAACCAACTTTACCAGAGAATTTTGTAACGCATATTACCCTCCCTTAATACTATATTAGTTTAGTTTTAAATCAAGAATACTAATACAAAACAGACTAAGAAATGAACTAACTACTATTGTGAGAATTTTCACCCCCCCTAAGCAAAAAGCTTCCTGAAGGGCACCTTTGACCTTGGTCGACAGTGCCCGGAAGGATCTTTTTGCGGCGGGAACCGCTACCTCAAAACAGCACCTCAGCAAAGTAGGGAGACGTCATGCCGAAATATCAATACAATGGCTTCAACTCCGCCGGCAAAGCCGTCAAAGGCACCGCGGACGCCATGGACGACCACCAACTTTATTTGAAATTGCAAGAAACAGGCATCTTTGCAACGACCATAGTGCCAGTGCAACAGAGAAGCATTTATCCGCGACTCAAGCTACCGGCAGTGGTCTCTTTTTGCACGCAAATGGGAACCTTGCTCCATGCAGGCGTATCCTTAGTGCGTGCATTAAATATTTTATCGTTAGAAGAAGAGTTGCCAGAATCAACTCGTGCGATCTTCGATGATTTGCAAGTTCAAATTCGCCAAGGAGTGTCTTTATCGGTTGCCATGGGCTCGCAAGACCCTGCCTTTCCGGAACTCTTGGTTCAAATGGTCGCTGCTGCTGAAACCAGCGGAAGCTTAGATCAAACACTGAGCCGCATGGGAGAATACTTTGAAAAGGATTACCGAATGAGCCAGAAGATCAGTGGTGCCATGACTTACCCCATGATTTTAGGGTTACTTACGCTGGCTGCGGTAGTGATCATTGTCACCTTTGTCATTCCGCAATTCGGTTCGCTTTTTGAAACGGGAGGCGAGCTACCGTTACCAACGCGTTTGGTCATGCAAGCGAGCTCCTTTATGAGCCATTATTGGTACATTGCCTTAACTGCTACAGCGGTCTTCGTCTTTTTATTTCAAGCCTTTATGCGTTTACCTCAGGTTGCCTACGAAATGGATGAGTTCAAAATACGCTTCAACCCCATAAAACGTTTAATGCGCACCATTTACACAGCCAGATTTGCACGTACCCTTAGCTCTCTGTATTCCAGTGGTATGCCGGTCTTGCTTTGTTTACAAGTGGGTAGGACCACAGTGGGAAACCGCTTTATTGCTGCACAATTCGATGAAGTAATCGTTGCGGTACGCCGGGGAGGAACCTTAGCCAATGCCATCGGCCAAATCGACGGTTTTGTGCAAAAATTGACCTCGACCATCTTTGTGGGAGAAGAAACGGGAAATTTAGAGCATATGCTCAATGTTATTTCGGCAAGTTTAGACTATGAAAGCGAAATTTCGTTATCTAAAATGACGACTATGATCGAACCGATTATGTTGATCGTAATGGCGGTGATTATAGGATTCATTATGTTGGCCGTTATGATGCCTATCTTTCAAATGTATGGTAGTATTCAATAGAAGAAGGAAGTGATCAAGTGAGTACTTTGTTGTTTATGTCAAATCAGCGGGTCATGGTTTTAGAAGGCAGCTTTAGCCGCGCGAAGATTGTGGTTAATAAAATTATCGAACACGATTTACCGGAGGGCTCCTTGATCAACGGCGTTATCATCAATGAGACCGATGTGTTAGATAGCCTAAAACGCCTTTGGGAAGAGCAGCGGTTGAACCGGGGAAAGCTCCAAATCGTGATCGATAGCACTCAATTTCAGCTAAAGAACGCGCTTTTGCCTAAATTAAGAGATTCTGCCATGCAGGCCTTAATTAAAAATGAGTTTTCCGGAAGCGAACGCTACACCGAGCCGATCTTCGATTACATGATTTTGCGTGAGAATCCAGCCAACCCCAAAATGCAAGATATCTTGTGTAGTGGCGTAGAGCGCAGCTTTATTCACAGTTATGTGGAGCTGTTTCGTCAAGCAAAATTGCAAGTACGAAGCATCGATACCGCTTTAGGTGGAATCTTGAAACTGATTGCGTTTTTACCCCTATTTCAACAAAAAACCTGTGTTTTGCTGATTTTAAACGGCGAAAATCTACTGACCATCTTACTGGAAAATGGATTTTATAAATATTCCAGTCGCACCCGTCTCTTGTCTCAACCGGGCACGGATGAATTTGCGACAGCGATACAGCGAGCTGTATCGTCAATCCAACAATTTCAAGCGGTGGATAACAACGGGTTTACGATTACCAATGCTTATTTTTGCGGATGCGATGAAGAAGTAGTCAATTTTTGCAGACCGGGTGTGCAAAGCTTAGGGGTCGAAGCTCAACTATTACCGGATGATCCTCGCATTGAGTTGAAGGGGAAAACCTACGGCAAGCGCCTCAGCGATATTGTTTATTTGGTCGGAGATTTCATGAGGAGGTGAAGCCATGGCCTCGCGACAAAAGAAAGACTTTAATTTTTATCAACGCTACCAACAAAAACCAACACGGAAATGGGGCTTTTGGCCGATCTACACCGTGCTCATGGTTTTATTTGTCGTCATTGCCAGTGGTGCCAGTTATTGGCTTTACACCCAGAATCAAGCCTTACAAACACAACTCAATACCCTGGTTCAAGATTATTTAGAAAACCCTGCCACAGCAGCAGCTCAAAACGAAGTTCTCACCCTAAGAGAAGAACTGCAAGAAGCCAATGCACAGGCCACCAACCTGATGAATGCGTTTTCTTCCATTGAATCGTATCCCAGAGCCAATTGGTATTTGCTCCAGCAAATCTTTGCTTTGGCAGATGAACACATTACTCTAACCTTAAGCAGTTACCAAGCGCAAAACGGTATTTTTGATCTGACCGCTGTTTCAAACCAAGTCAATAACATTCCCGCTTTCATCCGACGTGTTCAAGAAAGCGGTTTATTTGAAAGTGTAACCTACACCGGCTATGGTATGAACCAAGAATCCTACAGCATCTTTTTTCAATGTATCTTGCACAGCAGTGCTGGCAAGGAGGTGCTGGAATGAAAATCGATTTACGTATTACAAACCGTGATAAGATCATGTTGGCGTTACTGCTTGCAGTCTTAGTCTTAGCCGCCTGGATGAATTTCATCCTCTTACCCTTTTTGAATCGGAATCAGGAACTCAAAGATGAATTGAGCAGTGCCGAAGCCAGCGTGCGTCAAATGGAGTTGACCATTAACAGTGGCAAAGATTTACCGCAACAATTGGAAAAAGTGCAAGCAGAATTAGCCGCTTTCCGAGCCTTATTACCAGACCCGATGAGCACAGATCAAATGGATGATCTGGTGACCACTTTGCTACAGCAGTATGGCTTAACACCCCAAAACCTGATTCTGACCGCAACCGCTGAAAAGCCGGTAGTCCCTTACCAATATTCCGAAGCCGCAACAGCAACCTCAAAAGGGATCTTGCCCATGGCGGAAGTGCGATTTGTCTGTGAAGGTTCTGCACGAAGTTTCTTTGATATGCTGCAAGGTATTGAGCAAAGTCACAAATATTTGCGAGTCTTACAATATAGCTTCCAAGGAGATTTGACTAACAGCGCAAGCTTTGATCCGGACTTCATTGACACGATTCAAGGGTCCTTGCTGATTTACATGTTTCGTAAGTAACGAGAAGAGGTTTTTATGAAGAATCTGCCCTTAGGAGAATTACTGAAAAATTTAGGCCATATTACGGAGTATCAACTGCGCGAGGTGTTGGAATACCAAAAAATCCATACCAACATGCGTATCGGTGCAGCGCTGATTGAATTGGGCTTCCTTACTGAAAAGCAACTAATCCAAACCTTAGCTCAGCAATTGGAGATCAAAGTTGCCGAAGTGGAACGCATGACGATTGATATTGAAGCGGTGCAGCTGATCCCCATTCAATTGGCAGAAAAATATGATATTTTAGGCGTCAAACTTAACGGGAATCAACTGACCATTGTCACCAGTGATCCCTTAAATTTCTATGCTTTAGAAGATATCCGCCAGATCACCGAAAAAACACTTGATGTGCAAATTGGAGAGAGGGCACCCTTAAAAAGGGCGATTGAATACTATTACTCCGAGGTCACTGCCCGAAGAGCGATGCAAACCGCCAATAAAACTCCGGTTGTCGATGCTGGTAAATTCTTCTCGGAAGCCATGGTCATCACCGATGCCGAAACCAGCGACGCGCCGACTATCCGGTTGATCGACAGTCTCATCCAGCGTGCCTATACTATGCAAGCCAGTGATATCCACATTGAGCCGTTTGAAGATGAAACCGCCGTGCGTATGAGGGTAGACGGAATCATGATTGAGTATATGAAACTGCAGAAATCGCTGCACCCATCTCTTATGGCTCGCGTCAAAATCATGGCAAATTTGGACATTACCGAAAAACGTTTACCGCAGGACGGCCATTTTCGAACCCGTTTAGAGCGCGAAGATTTAAATGTGCGCGTTTCCATGATTCCCACCGTCTTTGGTGAAAAAGCGGTTCTTCGTCTCTTAGCCAAAAATGCGACAATCGACCATTCCGGTCAATTCGGTATGAATGACGATGCCTACAAACGCTTTGTGCCGATGTTGGATTTCCCCAACGGTATTGTCTACATCACCGGCCCCACCGGTTCCGGAAAGTCCACTACTCTTTATATGGTTTTAGAATACTTAGCGCGCCGCAGTGTTAACATTTCCACCATTGAAGATCCGGTGGAGAAGAACATAAAGGGCATTAACCAGACCCAAACCAACCCCGTTGCCGGACTCACGTTTGAAACTGGACTCCGCGCACTGTTGCGGCAAGATCCCGATGTGATCATGGTAGGAGAAACCCGAGATGCCGAGACGGCTTCGATTTCAATTCGAGCTGCCATTACTGGGCACGTTGTTTTTTCGACTTTGCATACCAATAATGCAACGTCCTCGATTGTACGTTTGCGCGACATGGGCTTGGAAAATTATCTAATCGCCAACTCTCTAGTCGGCTTGGTTGCCCAGCGCTTAATGCGAAAAAACTGTGTGCATTGCAGAGAAGAATTTGAGGTCACACCCCTTGAACGCAAATGGTTACCACCTGGAATCCAGCATACTTACCGCAGCAAAGGCTGCCCCAGCTGCAAGAACACCGGCTTCTCCGGCCGTATTGCGGTACATGAAGTGGTTGGCATAGATAAAGAATTACGTGGCATGATCGCACGTAACGCCCCCATGGATGAAGTGGATGCTTACGCCCGCAACGTACAAGGGATGAAAACCTTGTTGGAGCAAGGCTTGGATTTACTTCGTCAAGGGATTATTCCCTATGAAGAAGTGCTGAAACTGATCTATTATGTCTAAGGGGGAGAAACCATGTCAGTTAATTTAGCCCATGTTATCTCGGTCGCCCGCCAAATGGGCAGCTCCGATGTTCATATTTCGGTAGGATTACCGGTCGTCTACCGGATCAACGGTCAACTGCAACCGGCTCCTTTTGAAGTGACCTCTGCCGAAAGCGAAGCCATGATCCGCGATATGCTGCAATTCGATACCCAAGAAGCTTTAGAGAATTTGACCGATCATGATTTTGCTTTTACCTTGGGCGATTTCAGACACCGCGCTAATGTCTACAAGCAGCAGGGGAGAGCTACCACGGCTATCCGCTTGTTGAATCAAAAGATTCCTTCTTTAGTAGCCTTAGGGTTGCCCAACGTATTGCAAACTTTGGTAGAAGAGCCGCGAGGGCTGATTTTAGTCACCGGACCGACCGGAAGTGGTAAATCGACAACTTTGGCTGCTATGATCGAGTGGCTCAATCTGAATAAAAGCCACCATGTCTTGACTGTAGAAGACCCTATAGAAT
>CAZAFY010000089.1:0-6249 GCA_964484445.1 uncultured Eubacteriales bacterium | reverse complement strand
ACATGTTACTCTCCGTCCTTCGTGCGACCGAATGTCTGCCGTGCTTCTTCTTTACAATTGACATAGGCCGTCATGACCGCTTGAAAAAAGGCATCTTTGGCCTCTTGGCTTAAAGCACCGCCGGCGAAGAGAGCTCGGTTTTGCTGGAGAAGAGCTTCCGCTTCGGCAACTCCGCGACTCCCATACATGGAACGAATATTCTCTATGGACTGCTCTCGGATCAAGCCGGCTTGGGGGTCTGCGCTTTCATCGTTGGTTAAATACTCTACCGAAACATGCAACGCCTTGGCCAATCTCCGCAAAGTGGAGGCTCTGGGGATGGCAGTTCCGGTTTCATAGGCAGAAATGGAGCGGATGGAGAGCTCGGTTTCTTCTGCCAAGCTGGACTGACTTAAACCGATCTCGGCGCGTGCATCTCGTAATTTTTCAGCAAATCTTTGCATAGGGATCTCCTCCTTTGAAAAAATCAAACAAAATCTTTGAAACTTCCTTGACAGGACTTCTTTCTTCTGCTACGATTATAACGAAGTTTGTAGAAGTTGCCTTCATTATACTTCACACCAAGCTTCTTGTCAAGGGCAAAAAACACGCAAAATATAGAAGTTTGAAAATATTTTTTAGAAAGGGAAGAGCGCTATGAAGAAAGGCCGTATGATCCTGCACAGTGACCTGAATTCCTTTTACGCCTCGGTAGAGATCATGCAACAGCCCCATCTCAAAGGGCAAGCCGTTGCCGTATGTGGTTCAGCCGATGATCGTCACGGTATTGTTTTGGCCAAGTCGGAAAGAGCAAAAAAGGCCGGCATTAAGACCGGTATGGCCAATTGGCAAGCGAAACGCCTCTGTCCCGATCTAATCATGGTTGCCCCTCGTTTTCATGAATATGTCAAATACTCACGAGCCGTGCGAGAAATTTACAGCCGTTTCAGTAAAAAGATAGAGCCCTACGGCATGGATGAATGTTGGATCGACATCAGCCCCATCTGTAGCAATTTTCATCACGGAGAAGAAATTGCCAATCAAATTCGCGAACTCACCAAAAGTGAATTGGGCCTCAGTGTCAGCATTGGGGTATCCTTTAATAAGGTCTTTGCCAAACTGGGCAGCGACCTCAAAAAACCCGATGCGGTCACCGTCATCACAGAAGATAATTTCCGCAAAAAAATCTGGCCCCTTCCGGCCAGCGAACTGCTCTTTGTCGGGCGTTCCACTACGCAGAAACTGCAAGCCGTCAACGTGCATACCATCGGGCAGTTAGCCAATACCGATCCGAGCCAACTGCGCAAACTTCTTGGCATCAACGGTGTGCAACTCTGGACCTTTGCCAACGGTAAAGATACTGGGGAAGTCATGGAATTGGATTTCAAAAGCCAAATCAAATCGGTGGGACATGGAATTACCTGTCGGGGAGATCTGGAAAGCAGCCGCGAGGTCTGGCGAGTGATGTTGCAATTAAGCCAAGATATCGGTGAAAAACTGCGCAGCCAAGGACTCATCGCCACCGGCGTGCAAATTTCCGTACGAGATAACGAACTCAACGTTAAGCAATATCAAACCGGGTTAGGTTTTCCCAGCCAGAGTGCCATGGAAATTGCTTACTTGGCCAAAAAGCTCTTTGAAGCCAACTACGACTGGCATTTGCCAATCCGTTCGGTCACAGTGCGCGCTATTAATCTCTTTCCCGCCGAATCGCCATTGCAACTGGATCTACTCGATGATTTTCAGAAACGCCAGCGCCAGCACACCTTGGAAACCACCATAGACACCTTGCGTGGACGTTTTGGAGACCGCGTCATCACCTTAGCCTCCCTAATGGGAGACCTAAAAATGCCCCTCCACTCCAGCAGTATTATTTTAATGCCCGGCATGCAAGATGAAATTCCGCTTTTTTGATTGACTTTTATAAAAAAATCACTATACTAAGTGTTGGATTCAATCGAAAACGGGCAAAGGAGGCGGGTAACATGGCCATTTTAAGTGAAAAAGATAAACAATATCTTAAAAAAGAAGATATTTGCACGCATCTGGGGGATGACTATGCAAAATTCATGGGGGCGATCGTGCCACCCATCTTTCAAAACTCCCTCTTTGTCAAGCCAACACCTACCAATGGGGTACCCGATTCCGGATATGTCTACACCCGAGTTTGTAACCCTACTACCGAAATCGCTGAAAAGAAAATTGCTGCGTTAGAAGGCGCAGAAGGAGCTCTCTGCTTCAGTTCGGGTATGGCGGCTATTTCCTCGGCTATTCTACATTTTGTGCGAGATAACTGTCATGTAGTCTATGTAGCCTCCAGCTATGGTCCCACTCGCACCTTTCTCACCCAATACTGCGCCAAACGCTTCGGTGTCACTACCACTCCGGTCAAAGGTGTGACCACGGAAGAAGTGGAACAGGCTATCCGGCCTGATACCAAGCTCATTTATTTAGAAAGCCCGTCCAGCGGCGTTTTCCGCTTGCAAGATATTGAAGCAATTGCCCAAATTGCGAAGTCTAAGGGGATAGGCACCGTCATCGACAACACCTACGCCACGCCTTTACACCAAAACCCTTTACGATATGGTATTGATATAGCCGTCCATACTGCTTCGAAGTACATGGGAGGACATAGCGATATTGTCGCCGGTGCTTTGGCAGCCAATGCTGAGATTATCGAAAGCATTCAACATAATGAGCGAGAATTGCTGGGGTCGATCATGGATCCTCATCAGTCCTGGCTATTGACACGTGGATTGCGAACCTTACCCCTGCGTCTGAAACAACATGGTGCTAACGGTTTGCAAGTCGCTCAGTATTTGGAACAACACCCCAAAGTAGAACAAGTCTTCTACCCGGGTTCGGAAACCTTTCAACAAAAAGAACTCTTCCAACGCTATCTCAGTGGTTCCAATGGGCTGATTAGCGTTGTGCCCAAAGGAACAGTGGAGCAGGTACGCCAATTCATGTATGACTTAAAAGTCTTTCAATTTGGCGTGGGTTGGGGTGGATTCGAGAGTTTAGTTATTAATATCACTGTAGGCTATACGCCCGAACAGGCAGAGGCGGTGGATTGCCCAGTCAACCTGGTGCGGATCCATTGCGGCTTAGAAGATGCCGAAAGCCTTATTGCCGATTTGGAGCAAGCCTTTGAAAAATTGAAAGTGTAGGGATGTATGCATAAAATAAAAGGTCTGATTGGAGATAAGCCCTTCTACAGGCGTCTTCTATTGCTGATTTTACCCATGATCTTACAACAGGGGATCAGCAGTACCGTCAATTTACTCGATAACGTTATGGTGGGAACTCTGGGGACCACCGCTATTTCTGCGGTTGCGATCTGCAGCCAATTCTTCTTCGTTTTCCATATTACCATCTTCGGTGGAACCTCCGGAGCATCGATTTTCACCTCGCAGTATCACGGACGAAACGATGTAGAAGGTGTTCGCGCCACCTTTCGTTACAAAATATGGTTTGGTATTATTATTAGTATCGTATCGATTTTTCTCTTCACGTTCTATGGAGAGAACATTATTGGCTTGTACCTCAATAAAAACAACACCAGTGCGGCAGAAATAGCAGCCACAATGGCGTTGGCCAAAGAATACTTAAAATACATGATTTGGGGCATCGTGCCATTTGTCTTATCGCAATGCTTCACCACCACACTGCGTGAGACCGGTAATACCTTCATGGCCATGATCGCCGGAATTTTATCGATGTCCGTTAACTTGGTGATGAACTATGTTCTGATCTTTGGACATTTTGGTTTCCCGAAAATGGGGGTAGCCGGAGCAGCATTGGCAACAGTTCTTGCTCGTTTGGTGGAAATGATCTTTATCATTGCTATCACCTATAAGAATCGCGAATCCAACCCCTTTATCATCGGAGCATTTAAAACCTTGCGTGTGCCTGCCGTGATTTTAAAGGCAATTTTGATCAAAGGATCGCCTTTATTGGCCAATGAATTTATCTGGTCCATGGCACAAGCCGGAGTTATGCAAAGCTATGCCGTCAGGGGTGTCCAAGTTTTAGCCGCAATGAATATCTCGGGTACCATTTCTCAACTCTTTAATGTGTTCTTTTTTGCCATGGGTAACTCTGTTGCTATATTGGTCGGTCAAGAACTGGGAGCAGGCGATATTGAAAAGGCCAAGGATACCGATAAAAAAATCATTGCTTTCAATGTCACAGTCACAATGGGTGTAGGGATCCTTTTAGCATTGGCAGCACCCTACGTGCCACATATTTATAACACGGAAGAAGCGGTGCGCCACTTAGCGACCAACTTCCTCTTGGTGCAGGCAGTCTTATTCCCGGTGCATGCTTTTAATCACAGTACCTATTTTACCCTGCGAGCAGGTGGTCAGACTATGGTGACTTTCATCTTCGATAGCATTTTTGCCAGCCTGATCAGCTTCCCCTTAGCGTATTTTATCTCAAGATATACCGTGATCCCTGTCATCTTCATGTATATGATTGTTGGTTCTGCGGATTTGATTAAATCGGCCATTGGCTTCAGTTTCTTGAGGACCGGTAAATGGGCGAGAACGATTGTGGTGTAAAAAACGGTGTTGAAATTCAATTTAAGATTGAATTTCCCACTTGACAAAAGACCCCCTTTCCGTTATGATTTGACCTGTTGTGAGTGCAAGCTCCTGCAACAGAACTTCATAAATATGGGGGTATAGCTCAGCTGGGAGAGCGCTTGAATGGCATTCAAGAGGTCAGCGGTTCGATCCCGCTTACCTCCACCATAGGAAAAGCACACCACACGGTGTGCTTTTTTCTATGGTGGAGGCTTTATGTTTATTTCAGATTTGGAGGTGCGCATGATGCATTACGCCGAGTATAAGACGATCCTTTCCCCGAAAAACGGTATGAACCTGTACCGTGGCTGCTCGCACGGCTGTATTTATTGCGACGCACGCTCCATCTGTTACCAAATGAAGCACGATTTTGAAGACATTGAAGTCAAACAAAACGCAGTCTCGATTTTAGAGGCGCAGCTTTTGAGAAAGAGGCAGCCTTGCATGATCAGCACAGGAGCGATGTGCGACCCCTATATTCCTTTGGAAGAAGAGCTTAAGCTGACACGGCAAAGCCTTGAATTGATCGAGAAATACGGGTTCGGAGTTGCCATTCAAACAAAATCCACCCGGATTCTGCGAGATTTGGATTTATTGAAGGCCATAGATGCCAAGACAAAATGTGTAGTGCAGATGACCTTGACGACCTACGACGAGTCCCTGTGCCGTATCATTGAGCCGAATGTATCTACAACGGCAGAAAGATTCGATGCTTTGAAAACATTCCGCGACGCTGGTATACCAACCGTAGTTTGGCTCACGCCGATTTTGCCTTTTATCAACGACACGAAAGAAAATCTTCGTGGAATTTTAGATGATTGTATTCAGGCGAAGGTGCGGGGTATCATCTGCTTTGGATTTGGCGTCACTCTGAGAGAGGGTGACCGAGAATACTTTTACGCAAAGTTGGACGAGCATTTCCCCGGTATGAAGCAGAGATATATCAATGCTTTCGGTAACTCATATGAATGCAATAGTCCGAACAATGCACAACTAAATGAGATATTTCGAGTAGAGTGCCGCAAGCACGGTATTCTTTACAAATCTAACGAGATTTTTGAGTATTTACATACGTTTGAACAGAAAGAACAGCAGATAACGCTCTTTGATGAAGATGTGAGGAATTAATATGCTTTCTTCTCAAGAAATCTACGAAAAACTTCATAATCACTATGGAACACCGCCAGTGTGGTCAGAGAACCCTTATCAAGTGCTGCTCGAGGCTATCCTGGTTCAAAACACATCGTGGAGAAATGTTTTGAAAGTACGCGAAAAGATTGGCGTCCGATTCGAACCGCGGTTCATCGCAGCTTGCTCTCAAGAGGAACTTCAAGAATTAATTCGCTCCTGTGGTTTCTGGAAAGCGAAAGCGAACGCCATAAAAGCAATTACCACTTGGTATGGAACCTATGAGTATGATTTGACTCGAATTACACAAAAAAGCTCGGTGGAATTACGTAAAGAGCTACTCTCCCTCCGTGGTATTGGCGATGAAACGGCAGATGTCATGCTCGTTTTCGCCTTTCATAAACCCTCATTCATCATTGATACCTACACCAGACGCTTTTTAAAAAGGATGGGTTATGGTTTCGCCAATGATGCAGAGCGGCGCACCTTTTTGGAAGAGGGTGTTAGTAAAGATGCGATCTTCTATGGTCACTATCACTGGTTGTTTCTTGAC
>CAZAFY010000088.1:0-6265 GCA_964484445.1 uncultured Eubacteriales bacterium | reverse complement strand
GCACCGTCGCCTATGATAATGTGGTTCAGGTTCATTCTAGTTCCTCCGTCTCTTTTATCTCTCTCTAGTTTTTTCGATATCTACATTCTTCCAATGGGCAGAATACGCAGTGGTGGTCACACGACTCTCCCAACTGAGCCGCCGGGCCTTTCAAAGGCTCCCACCCTAACAACGCCGTCACCGACTTCCTCGGTGAAAGCAACCCTCCCGCCAAAACCTGGACTTGGGGACTGTTCTCTCCCAGAGCAGCCAGCACTTCTGCTTGCATCTCCAGCGGGGCATCGCCATAACCGGGGCTAAACCGAGGGGTCGTGCGAAAACCTTGCAGGCGTGCATCGGCGCTGACCAGGCGGTTCAGTGTCTCCATCGCTTCCTCGGCGGCGGCACTACCCAACGCGTCGGCCATGGCGGCTTGCGCAAAGTTGCCTTCTTGCATTGCCTGACTAATCCATTGATCTAAAGCAGCCCCCAAGGTAACCGCCAGAATGCTGATCCGCTTGCTGTAGCGAAACAGGTGCGGCAAATCGTTGCCTTGAAGCGATAGGGGGGGTTCCGCCCAAGTCTTGACGCCGCCCTGAACAGGACAGATCGCTTGGACTTTAACTCTAGTTTCTTCATACAAACGTTCCACTTCGGGCCAATCTTGGGTCATTTTCTCCTGATATCCCAAATAACGGAAGGTCTCTTCGCGAGAAATCAGAAAGGGGAGTTTCAGTAGCACAGTGCCACCTCCTTTTAGAGACTTTAACAAAAAACACCCCTTTCCAAATAAGGAAAGAGGCGTCTTAAAAGTCATCTTTCTTATCTGTCGAAGCGGAAAAACCGCTACGCAGGAGTTAGCACCTTGGGATTACCTAGGTTGCCGGGTTTCATCGGGCCAGTCCCTCCACCGCTCTTGATAAGAGTCTATTAAATTTTTCTTAGTATAAGATTTTTCCGCTCATTTGTCAAGTAGTCGGTTGGAATTTTTTCTTTTCACTTGTAATCTGGGAAATAACAAAGTAAAATAGAAGAAGAATTTCATATTGAAGGGGGTTACCCGGTGTCCAGAATCAGAAAATGGTCCGTACTACTTCTTACCGTTGTTCTCGCGTTTCAAACCTTAGCACCATTCCCTATTGTACTGGCAGAAGAGAAACCCACCTTTTATCAAATCGAATACTTAACTTCAACTGTACCGAACCGTATCGAAGCAGCCTTTGCTTTTTTAAAGCAGATGGGCCTTGATCAAGAGGCGTTGCAGTATAAGGGAGAGAAAAACTTTGGTGACTCCTACACGGTCAGTGCAGAAGAAGCGAAGGTCATGGCCTACTTGAGAGAGCATCCCGAATTGGGATGGCAGGGGAATGCGTTTTATGATTTCGACCCGTATGCCCCAATTACGCTCCAAGCTTATGCCAAAATTCTTTTGAAGCACATGGGCTATGAACAGGGGATAGACTTCACTTGGGCTGAAACTGAAGCGTTTGCTCAAGAAAAAGGGCTGCCGATTTTGGAACAGACCGGGGAGTTCGCCTTTAAGAAATTGGACCAACTCACACTGGCAGGACGCAGATTGGTAGACCCTACTATTGAAGATCAAACCACAGAACCCACCACGGAAGATCCCATTGAACCGGAACCCTTGCCTACTTCGGCCGGGAGCTTTATTGCCAAAGAATTAGCCAAGGGTGCATTGAACTATGCCGGAGGCGAACTGATGGGCTGGGGCCTCAAAAAAGCCGGCATTGACCTTGGCGATGAAGATCACACCCCCGAACAACTGAAGGCTATTCAAGAGGGTATGGCGCGTATGGAGGGCCAGCTCAACGATATTAAGAACTCCTTAAGTCGAATCGAAGCCAAGTTGGATCAGATTATCAGTCAACTTGATGCCATACGGCTTGAACAACTGAGAACACAGTATGATATCCGGATCACTGAGCTCGATACCTTAATCAGCAGCATTATCTCCTTGCAGAATGAAATCACCGATTTCGCAAATCATCCACCGGCTGCCCCGGAAACCCAGCGACAAGCGATTATTCAAAGCATACGCGACAATATCTTACCTCAGTATAAGATTATTCACAATAATCTCATCGGCAGCTCAGGCCGTAAGCCGCTGCTGGAACTTTATACTAGTATCATTTACAGCAATCGTTTCCTGACCTACCGTGATTATGAGATTGTAAAAACGCAATTCGATTATTTTCAACAGATCCAGGAAGCCATGCTCTTGTTACAAGTGGAATATTATCACGCAATCGAGACCCAAGAAGGGGATTACTACAATACGATTATGCGTCTGATTGAAGAACACGAGCAAAACCTCGAAGCACAGAATCGATATTTGAAAGCCGAGATCCCCGAGAATATTGTGCTAGACACCAAGAACTTCCTCATGATTGCTGTGGAGAAGAAAAATTACGAAGGAGTAGACTATTTATTCCCCTACTCTTTTACAGAGCATGAAGACGGAAAAATCTCCGACATCATTCGCACCTGGAACCAAGAAGCAGTCCGAGGATTCGACAATTGGAATTACTTCCGCTATCTGAATTCGGCAACGACCTATTTCTTCAACGGTTGGAATGTAAAATTAGAGGGCTTTAAGTTTATTGGCTCCGAAACCATCATGCGCTACCTCAATAAAAATGGTTGGGATTTCCCTGTGAACTTCCTCATGGTGGTGGGCATCAACGAGCAAATCGATGGATTAGGGGGCGCTTTGGTCAGCAAAATTTACTCGATTGACCTGAAAAACCCCGATGAATTCCTGCAATCTGTCGCCGGCCTTTCCATGTATGATCCCGCCTATTGGTTTATTTACAGGCAAATGGAAGGTCCGGAAATGTCTCTGTATTATAATTTCGCGCCTTAAAAAATCCACATTAAAGGGTACTACGAAGGGAGGGGAAGCAGATGCAAAACATCACACTGCGCAATATGAGTTTAGCCGATTTAGATCAAATTGTGATCATGGAGAAGCTTTGTTTTACCCTACCCTGGCCACGAGGAGCCTTTGAAGGAGAACTGACCCAAAACGGCATGGCACGCTATTTGGTAGCCGAAATCGAAGGTCAAATTGTTGGCTATGCCGGAGTTTGGTTGATTTTTGATGAAGGGCATATCACCAACATTGCTGTGCATCCCGATTTTCAACGGCGCGGGGTCGCTTCGGCCTTACTAACACGCTTGCTCAGCAATGCCAAGGCCTGTGGGATTGAAAGCTGCACCCTGGAAGTGCGCAGGAGCAACCTGCCGGCACAAAAATTATACGAAAAATTCGGTTTTTTGCCCGAAGGAGTCCGCAAAGGGTATTACACCGACACCAAAGAAGACGCTTTGCTGTATTGGAAACGCTCGATGAGTGAGATTAACGAGACCTACGATTGGGTGATTGTGGAAGAGGAGGAAGAGGAGCATGGAGAACAGTAAACCGGTTTTGATCTTAGGATTAGAAACCTCTTGCGACGAAACTTCCGCCTCGGTAGTAGAAAATGGCAGCAAGGTCTTAAGCAATTTGATTTCCACCCAAATCCCAATCCACCGATTATATGGGGGTGTGGTCCCTGAAATTGCTTCTCGGCAGCATTTAGAAGCGGTCAATGAAGTGATCGACCAAGCCCTGCAAGAGGCCGGTGTGACCTTACAAGAGATTACCGCCCTTGCTGTGACCAGTGGTCCGGGCTTAGTAGGGGCTTTATTGGTAGGGGTATCTACGGCCAAAGCCTTAGCCTATGCTTTAAAAATCCCTCTGATTGCCGTGAATCACATGGCGGGGCATATTTACGCCAACTTCTTGCAAGATCCGCAGTTCCCGCTGCCATCGCTTTGTTTGGTGGTTTCGGGAGGGCATACCGATTTGATCGCCATTGAGAATCACGATCAACTGAAGATTCTGGGCAGCACACGCGATGATGCCGCCGGGGAGGCCTTTGATAAAGTGGCTCGAGTATTGGGCTTACCCTACCCGGGTGGACCGGCTGTGGAAAAATTGGCTCAACAAGGAAACCCCAAAACGTATGCCATGCCTTCTGCGTCAATCCAAGATCATACCGAATGGTCCTTTAGCGGGCTCAAAACTACAGTGATCAACCTCAACCACAAGGCCAAACAAAACGGGGAAGTGTTGAACCCTGCTGATTTAGCAGCCAGCTTTCAAGCAACCGTGGTCGACTCTTTGGCTGCTAACGTGCGTAAAGAGTTAGGCAAAGGCGGGTATGCTTCTTTAATGTTGGCGGGGGGAGTGGCAGCGAATAAGGCATTACGGCTTGGTTTGGAAGAAGTGGCTACCGAATTCCGGTTGCCCTTCTCGGTACCGAGTATGGATTTGTGCACCGATAACGCAGCCATGATTGCCGCCGCCGGATATTATCGCTATTTGCGGGGCGAATTCGCCGATTTGAGCCTCAACGCCTATCCGGATTTGCGGTTGGGGCAGGAGATTCCCTTGCAACGAGAAAAGGAGAGTTCAAAATGACCGATCACCAAGTGCGAGAACGAGTGTTGCAAAACCGCTTACAGTGGCCGGAGGCGCTCAGAATAGAGGCCGCCACCTACGCTTCACAACATCTCATGGGCTTAGAAGAATGGCAGAACGCCCACACCATCTTTTGTTTTCTTTCCTTTGGCGACGAAATCAGCACCGCACCTTTGGTGGAAGCTGCCTGGCGTGCCGGAAAACGAGTGGTCGTGCCTCGCTGTCACAAGGGGTTTCGCCTGGAAGCTTACGAAACCAATAATAGGAAAGGGTTGATCCCCGGGCGGTATGGCATTATGGAGCCCAATCCGGAAGTGCACGCCTTGGTAGATCCTTTAGAAATTGACTTTATTGTCATGCCGGGTTCGGTTTTTGACGATTTTGGCAACCGCATGGGCTACGGAGCCGGGTTTTACGACCGTTATTTGCTACGCACTCAGGCGCAAACCCCTCGAGTCGCCTATGCATTTCAGCTGCAGTGGGTCCCTCATTTACACCCGCAAAGCCATGATCAGCCGGTCGATTATTTAGTGACGGAATCTGGAGTATCCTGTTTTAAAAACAAAAACGGGAGATGGAGCGAATAAAACGGAGATTAGAAGAGAAAAAGGCGACCAATGACCGATATAGGCGAAATATCGCCGAAAATCGATTATCTGGTCGGTTGCCTTATGACCATTTTATGGTATGATAGGAACAGAGTTTAGCACTCACCACATAAGAGTGCTAACAACAAGAAATACAAACCAAGGAGGAATCTCAAGTGAATTTAAAACCATTAGGAGATCGCGTTGTTATTAAAGTATTACCGCAAGAAGAAAAATTGGCCAGTGGTCTCGTTCTTCCCGGCAATGCCAAAGAAAAACCCCAAGAAGGCGAAGTCGTAGCTGTAGGCAACGGCCGCACCTTAGAGAATGGCACCAAATTGGCCATGGATGTCAAAGTTGGCGACAAAGTGATTTATTCCAAATACGCCGGTAGTGAAATCAAAGTCAACGGTCAAGAATATTTGATCCTTAGCGAAAAAGACATTTTAGCAATCGTACAATAATTTCTATTAGGAAGAAGGAGTGAAACTCATGGCAAAACAAATTATTTACAATGAAGATGCCCGTCACGCATTAGAGCGCGGCATTAATCAATTAGCCGATACCGTTATTATTACCCTGGGTCCCAAAGGACGCAACGTAGTTTTAGACAAGAAATTCGGTTCCCCCTTAATCACCAACGACGGTGTGACTATTGCTCGTGAAGTGGAATTGGAAGACCCCTTTGAAAACATGGGCGCTCAATTGGTCAAAGAAGTTGCGACCAAGACCAACGATGTTGCCGGTGACGGCACCACCACCGCTATCCTGTTGGCCAAAGCAATGGTTCGTGAAGGCTTAAAGAACGTGACCGCCGGGGCTAACCCCATGGTGATTCGTCATGGTATTGAAAAGGCTGTTATTGCAGCAGTTGCCGAAATCAAAAACATGGCTAAACCCATTGAGAGCAGCGAAGCGATTGCCCAAGTTGCCTCCATTTCCGCCGGAGATGAGACCGTGGGTCGCTTAATTGCCGACGCTATGGATAAAGTGGGCCGTGAAGGCGTTATTACTGTAGAAGAATCCAAATCCATGCTGACCGAATTGGAAGTCGTGGAAGGGATGCAGTTTGACCGCGGTTATGTTTCCGCTTACATGGTTACCAATACCGAAAAAATGGAAGCGATTATGGATGATCCCTACATTTTGATTACCGACAAGAAAATCACCAACATTCAGGAAATCTTGCCTGTTTTGGAAAAAGTAGTTCAAC
>CAZAFY010000087.1:0-6294 GCA_964484445.1 uncultured Eubacteriales bacterium | reverse complement strand
CAGGTGCTTTTGGACTTGCTGCACTCCAAATTACATGGGGTGGTCACGACTGCCGAAGCGCTCATGCTTCCTGTGATGCCGCCGGAAATCTTAGCTTCACAAATCAAAACCTTGCGTTTAGGCGACCGTCTTGATCTTCAGGAGTGGATGACATCCTTGGTACATCAAGGCTACGAACGAACCGCTACGGTAGATACCCCGGGCACCTTTGCGCGTCGAGGCGGTATTCTTGACCTATATGCACCCATGGACCCGCTACCGGTGCGTATTGAGTTATTTGATGATGAAATCGATTCGATCCGTTTATTTGATCCGGTCAATCAACGTTCCTTTGATCCCATACAGGAATATACCTTGTCACCGGGTTCAGAAGTCATGCTAACAAAAGAAGCCCTTGAACACGGAAGAAAAGCTCTGCAAGCCGATTTCAACGACAGTATAAAAAGGCTTCGTTCCAGTGATACCCCGGCCTTAGCAGAAGGATTGCAAGACCGTTTTGACGAGATGATGCAACGTCTGGCAACCAATCAAATCGATGAATCGTGGACACCCTATCTGCCATACTTCTACCCAGAGAAGAAAACACTTTGGGATTATTTTGAGCAGGAACCGTTATTATGGCTTGACGAGCCCTCCCGGATTCAGGAATCGATCGAGCATCGCCAAGGCGAAGTCTTGGACTATTGCATTCAAAGCTTTGCCCGCGGAGAAATGTTGCGGGGAAGACAGAAACAAGCGATCGGCTTCTCCGATTTGCAACCGCTGCTCCAACAAGAAACCTCGGTTTCGTTAACCATGGTGTTGCGACGTCCAGTTTGGCTTAAGCCAGTGGAGATCATCGATAATCCCATGAAATCCTTACCGCTTTATCGCGGTTCCTTACCGGTTCTAATCGAAGAATTTGAGCGTTGGCGCAGTCATAAAGTTCAGATCCTGATCATGGCCGAAGATGAAGAGCGAGCTCAGCAGGTGAAACAACTGCTCCGCGAATATCACTTTGAAGCTACGATTCAATCTCAAGAAACGCAAGATTACACTTCGTACCCCTTGATCCGAATGGGATTCTTAAGCGAAGGGTTGGAAATAACCGCCAGCCGTTTTGTGGTTTTACCGGACAGTGCTTTCTTCAGCAAAGCCAAGAAAAGTAAATTTAAAAAAAGCGCCGACAGTCGCAAACTCAGAACTTACCGGGAACTGAAACCGGGGGATCTGGTCGTACATATCCATCATGGAATTGGACGCTATGTTGGCGTGACATCTATGGTTTTAGAGGGCTTGCAAAAGGATTATCTGCATATCCAGTATTCCGGTGAAGATAAACTCTATGTGCCGATTGATCAAATCGGCTATATCCAAAAATACATTGGCAGTGGGGAAGATAAGACCACGAGACTGACTTCACTCAACAGCACGGAGTGGAGTCGAACCACCGGCAAAGTTAAAAAAGCGGTTGAAGACATGGCTGAGGATTTGCTAAAGTTGTATGCACAGCGTCAGAGCAACATGGGCTATCCTTTCTCCAAAGACAGTGCTTGGCAGGGAGAAATGGAAGACGACTTCTTCTATGAAGAAACCGAGGACCAACTTCGCTGCATTGAAGAGATCAAGCAAGACATGGAGCGACCACAGCCCATGGAACGCTTACTCTGTGGCGATGTGGGTTTTGGCAAGACCGAAGTCGCGATCCGCGCAGCCTTCAAAGCCGTCACCGATGGCAAACAAGTGGCTGTTTTGGTACCGACTACCGTGTTGGCACAACAGCATTTTGCAACGTTTCGAGAACGATTAGCAAATTTCCCGGTCAATATTGCCCTCATGAGTCGCTACCGAAGCAACAAAGAAAATCTGGCAACCGTTGAAAAATTGAAGGCAAAACAAGTCGATATCGTGATTGGAACGCATCGCTTATTATCAAAAGACGTGGAATTCGCTGATTTGGGGCTATTGATTATCGATGAAGAGCAACGTTTTGGAGTGGCTCACAAAGAAAAACTCAAAAGGTTGAAAACCAATGTCGACGTATTAATGCTCTCGGCTACACCAATCCCTCGCACTTTGCATATGTCTTTAGTTGGCATTCGCGATATGAGTATGATCGAAACACCGCCAGAAAATCGATTCCCGGTGCAAACCTATGTCATGGAGTGGAATCCGGAATTGGTGCGAGAAGCGATCCAACGAGAATTAGAACGACAAGGGCAAGTTTTCGTAGTGCATAATCGAATCGCGGCGCTGCCGATTTTGGCCGATCAATTAGAACAATTGGTTCCGCAAGGTCGTTTTGTGATTGCGCACGGTCAAATGCCGGAAGGGAAATTAGCTGAAACCATGAGCGATTTCCTGAGCGGAGAATATGATGTTTTGATATCAACCACCATCATTGAGGCCGGCATCGATATGCCCAATGTCAATACCCTAATCGTCTGTGACGCCGACCGCTATGGTTTAAGCCAATTACACCAACTCCGTGGGCGGATCGGTCGTAGTAGTCGCATTGGCTATGCTTACTTTATGTATACCCGAGACAAACAGTTGAGTGAGCTCTCGGAGAAACGTCTGATTGCTTTGAAAGAATTCTGCCAATTAGGAGAAGGTTATAAAATCGCCTTGCGAGACTTAGAAATGCGAGGAGTCGGCAATCTCTTGGGAGCAGAACAGCATGGCAATGTGGCGGCAGTCGGCTTTGAGCTTTATTCAATGATGTTAAAAGAAGCCGTGGAGAATCTTAAAGGTGTTGTCCAGGTCAAAAAGGTGGAAACGGTATTGGAATTGCAGGTGGATGCCTTTATTCCATCCGAGTACATCAGCGATGTTGGCCATAAAGTCGATTTTTACAGACGAATTCAGCAAGCCGATATAGACGAGCTGACGGAACTCCAAGATGAGTTGATCGATCGCTTTGGAGATATTCCGCTGCAGGTTCGAAATTTACTGCAAATCGCCCAATTGCGTTTGAAAGCGTCTGCTGCCGGTATCAAACTGATCAGCCAAAAACCCGGAGAAGTGGTGGCGATACGGGTAGAAGGTGTGAGTTATACCTTAAATAACGCCGCGCTTTTGGTGATGGCTATGGATGGACGCTTACGACACCAAGCGGGGAAAAGCACACCCTTTTTAATGGATGTTTCCGGGCTTTCTGCGTCTGCTATGTTACAGCAAATTGAAATTTTTGTTGCCGGCTTTCAGCGTATTGCCAAAAGTTGAAGAAACACGTATAATAGCGGTTGTATGAACTGAAGAAGAATGGGAGTTGGAACGATTGAACAAGAAGAAAAATCAAATGGCAAGCCAGACGTTTGCCCCCTGGATGAAATGGGGAGCTGCCCTTTTGGCTGTAGCCATTCTTGCCGGTGCAATCATGTTTGCGCTTTATCAAAAAGGAACTTTGGCGGTAGTGAACGGTGAAAAAATCAGCATCGATGACGTCAAGGAACAGTTAGGTCAGTATTCCCTCTACGACGCAACCGTAGAGATCGACAATGTTTATTATCAAGATCACATTGCCCCCTATGTTGCATATGACCGTCTCTTGGTGCAAGAAGCAGCCAAACAAGGCATCGCTATTGAAGAAAGTGTCATTGCTGAAGATGCAACCAATACCTTAAAATATCTGGAAGTCTACTTCTTATATGAAGCTGCCAATGCTGCTGAAAAAGAAATGGACACAACAGCACTCTTTGGTGCCGATGAAGAAAAAGCACTGGAAGAAAAAACCCGTCTTGAAACCGAATTGGGCAAAACCGGAGCGGCGATGTTGGACGAAAAGTTTGCTGTCGCTCAGCTGACCCGTGAATATTTCACCAAGGTTTCCAGCACAGCCTTGACCATTGAAGCTTTGAAAACAAAGATCAAAGAAGGCTTGGTCTTCACCGATGATGAAGTAAAAGCTTACTATGATGAGAATCTTGAAGCAAAGTATGTCGAGAAAGATACCAGTCACATTTTAGTGGCTGACGAAGCAACCGCTAATGAAGTATATGCAAAACTCATGGCTGGTGCCGATTGGGTAGAAATGTCTGACACTTACAGCACCGACGAAGGCGCCAAAGCAGCCGGCGGGAATATTGGTTATTACCCTCGTACCGGTGGTTTGGTAACAGAATATATTACCGGTGCGTTTGCATTGACTGAAAACGGACAGATCAGCCAACCAGTGAAAACGAGTTTTGGGTATCATATCATTCGTTTGGAAGATACCAGAACCATTGAACTGACTGCTGTTGCCGATAAGATCAAGCAAGAATTGACCACCAGCAAGATCAATGCCGAATTGGTCAAAGTGGTAGAAGCTGCAAAGATCAGCCCGGCAGCAACCAAGACAACCATGATCTCGATTGCAAAAGGCGAATAGTAGATCATAAAAGAGGAACCGAAGGCTAATGCCCTCGGTTCCTTTTTACGTACTACGGTAAGCGGTACGTGTGGTCTAGTGGACCTCGACCTTTTCCCAAGTTCAGCTGTGCCCCCAATGCTCCAGTGAGGTAGGCTTTGGCAAGCTCAACACTTTCTACTAAACTCTTACCCTTCGCCAGGTTACAGGCGATCGCCGAAGATAAGGTGCAGCCGGTGCCATGGGAATTGGGGTTATCTACTCTTTGTGCCGTGAAACGATGATATGTTCCCCGGTCATACAACCAATCGGTTGCTTCTTCGTTTAAGTGTCCACCCTTGATCAGCACAGCGGTGTCGTACTCTTCACTTAAAACCCGGGCAGCGCGCTGCATATCTGCTTCATTATGAATTTCAAATCCACACAAGACTTGGGCTTCAAGAAGATTAGGGGTAATGACACGACCTAAGGGGAGAAGGCTTCGTTGTAAGGTGCCCAAAGCCTCTTCAGAAAGCAAATGGTGGCCACTGGTAGAAACCATGACCGGATCTACGACAATGTTCCTTGCCCCGTAATGGCGCAGTTTCTCAGCGATCTTCTCAATAATTTCACTACGCGAAACCATGCCGATTTTGACTGCATCGGGGACAATATCCGTAAAAATACTGTCGAGCTGTTGACCAACAAAGTCAGCACTCACATCCATGATCCCAGTTACACCGGTGGTGTTTTGGGCGGTCAAAGCGGTGATCACACTCATCCCATACATTTTGTGCACCGTCATTGTTTTCAAGTCGGCTTGGATCCCGGCCCCTCCGCTGCAATCGGAACCGGCAATAGTCAGAACCTTTTTGAGCGAACTCTTGCGAGTAGCAAGCTCACTTAAAATTCGCAACTCTTGACAAGCTTCTTCAATCTTCTTCTGAGCGAAAATTGCAGAAACTAAGGCGACTCCGGCAATGCCACTTCCCGATAATTGCAATAGGTTGTTAGCAGTGATACCGCCAATAGCAACTACCGGTAAAGAGGTTGCCCTACAGATCTGCTTCAAGGTCTCGTATGAAACTGCGTTGGCATCGCTTTTGGTGGCGGTAGGGAAGACGGCACCAACACCCAAATAATCGGCACCACCGGCTTCCGCCTCTTTTGCTTGTTCTACAGTTTGCACCGAAACCCCGATCAGCATGTCACTTCCCACCAA
This sequence comes from uncultured Eubacteriales bacterium, assembly GCA_964484445.1. Taxonomy (GTDB): domain Bacteria; phylum Bacillota; class JAAYKD01; order JAAYKD01; family JAAYKD01; genus CALCNS01. The sequence goes on along the minus strand of CAZAFY010000087.1, from coordinate 763 downwards.
GGCACGAACTTGCTTGACCGGCAGATCTTCTTGACCCACATGAATGCCATCGGCATGGCACGCCAGAGCAACCTCCACGTTGTCATTAATAATGAAGGGAACGGCAAAATGTTCACAAAGGGACTTGATTTCTCGGGCTTCCTTTAAGAATTCGGTTGGACCCAAGTTTTTTTCTCGCAATTGTAAACAGGTGACTCCGCCTCGTAAAGCGTCCTCCACTTGCTCAATCAGGGTTTGCTCGCTGGACCAAGCTCGGTCGGTGACGGCATAGAGCAGGAGAGAGGAGTTATCGAATTTCATAGCGAGCCCCCGCTTCTAGCGCTTCTCCCTTGAGGTTGAACATGGCATCGATGATGTAATTTCGGTAGCTTGAATTGCCATCTGCTTTCGAAAGACGCGCAAAAGCGATTTCGCCACATAAGCCCATGGCAGATACGGCTGCCGCTGCGGCTTCTAACGGCTGCTCGGGGTTGGCGGTGACGAAGGCCGTGACCAGCGCCGATAATTGACATCCGCTACCGGTGATCTGGCTCATCATGGCGTGACCATTGCGAATACAGTAGGCTTTCTCCGAATTGGCAACCACATCGATCGGTCCGGTGATTACTACAATCGCTCCGGTTTTGGCACTGAGTTGTTTGGCTAAAGCGATAGTAGCGTCAAGCGTGTTCTCATTGATCGCATCGGCGGCATTGGCATCGACACCGCGGGTGTTACCTACTCCCAAGGCTAACGTCTTGATTTCGGAAATGTTCCCCCGTAA
>CAZAFY010000086.1:5053-6413 GCA_964484445.1 uncultured Eubacteriales bacterium | reverse complement strand
GACAATGAAAGTTTTCTCAAGCAACTTGGCTATAGAAAAGGGTAAGATATGGCTATTTACAACACGCAAGCAATTGTTTTGAATTCGAAAGCATTCGGCGAAGCCGATAGAATTCTGACTCTTTTAACCTATGAGCGAGGGAAATCTAGGGTCATCGCTCGAGGAGCAAGGCGACCTAAAAACAGATTAGCTGCGGTGGTGCAACCCCTGTCTCATATTGACGTCCAAATCTTAGAAGGGAATCAGCTCGATACGTTGAATCAAGGCCAACTCATCAATTCGTTTCGATTCTTAAGAGAAGACTTAGATAAAATGTCTTATGCCTTTTACTTAAGTGAGTTGTTTGAAACGGCAACAGAGGGAGCAACTGAACTTCGTGATTACTTTATTCTACTCTTAACAGCGTTAGAATTATTACAAAATTTTGAAAATTTAAGTTTAACACGTATTTTTATTGAGGTGAAGCTTATTCTTTTGCAGGGATACGCCCCAACTTTGTCGAATTGTTACTCCTGTAATCGTCCCATGATACTTCCCTTAAAATCGGATTGGTTTTTCGACCCGGAAGATGGTGGGTTACGTTGCAGCCAATGCTCTCATACAAACACTGCAATTGCCGTCAACAGCAACACATTGGCTTTTTGGAATGCAGTGATCCGAAATGATAGTCGATGGTTGATCCAACAAAACCCAGAATTTGAAATCCTGACCGAAATGAGACGGTTACTCAATGGTTCACTTCAGGTAGCTTTTGGAGGACTCCCCAAGTCGGCAGTGTTTTTGCAAACGCTGTCAAACTTAAGAGAGTCTAAAGAATGAGAAAACAAAGATGAAGGAGGATAACACTATGGAAGACATGAAGAGACAAGAAATCACCTTGGAGAAAATCGATTTAGTTCGCCAAAGAATGGGAATTGGTTACAAGGAAGCAAGAGAAGCACTAGAAATCAGCGATGGTGACCTCGTAGGTGCCTTGGTCCATTTAGAAGAAAAAACACAAGCTCAGAAAAGTGAGCAAGTCGAGAAAGTGGCTGCAGCTTCGGATCAATGGAAAGAGGAAATCGTTACCCGCGGCGGCGACCTCATTGAAAAAGTCAAGTCCTTGATTGCTGAGGGCAATGCTACGAAAATTCGCATCAAACAAGGGGATAAATTGATTTTAGAAATCCCTGTTTTATTTGGTACAGCAGGTGTAATCTTATTACCGCAATTAGCAGCGATTGGAGCAATTGCCGCCTTGTTTGCGCAAGTTACAATTGAGGTCCAACGCTCCGGTAAACCGGTTCAAAAAATCGTTAAACAGGACGTTAAAGAAGAACCGTGCTGTTGCGAAGAAGAACCGTGCTGTTGCGAAGAAGAA
>CAZAFY010000086.1:0-4953 GCA_964484445.1 uncultured Eubacteriales bacterium | reverse complement strand
TGTTGCGAAGAAGAAGAGAAAAAACCGGAATAGAGTATTATAATAATGTTGAAGAGGCAGAAAAGAATCTGCTTCTTCTTTCTGTACGGTTGAATTATCAGCTTCCCCAGAGAATAGTAGGAAGCACTTATAGAAGGAGTTCTTCAATGTGATGTATAATTCAATATTATACCATATTGATTCGAAGGAGAGGTGTGCAATGAAGTTGACAGAAAGGCAAGATCGTCTGGTCAGCTTATTACGCCATGGAGGACCATTGACAGCGGAGGAGATTGCCGAACGTATGGGTACGAAAAAAACAACCTTGCGTCCGGACCTGACCTTCCTAGTGCGCTCCGGTGTATTGAGTGCTAAGCCTAAAGTCGGATATTATTTTGATGGGATAAGCAACCCCAGTAATCAGAGAAACTATGCAAGCCTACGGGTGCAAGATGCTCTTGGCCCTGTGCAAGTGGTGAGGGAGACAAGTAGCGTATATGATGCTGTGGTTACCTTATTCTTAGAAGATGTAGAAACACTTTTTGTAGTGAGTGATCAAGATCATCTAATCGGGGCAATTTCTCGTAAAGACCTATTAAAAGCCACTATTGGCGGGGCTGATTTGAATAAATTACCAATTGGAATGGTCATGACCCGATTACATCATTTAGTAACTGTAATGGAAGAGGATCCCTTATCTTTAGCGGTGAGCCGACTTATCGAATACGAAATCGATGCTATACCAGTCGTTCGTTCCGCAGATAAGAACGCAAAACGAGCTTTCTTTGTGATCGGAACAATTAGCAAGACCAATATCACCAGCTTGTTTTATGAACAATGGCTTGCTAATGATCAACAACAGGACAAATAAGGAGGCACGAAGATGGCACGCAGTGATGGAAAGTTGATTTACATTTTATCGGATTCTTTTGGAGAGACAGCAGAGCGTGTGGTTTTAGCCTGTTTGGCTCAGTTTCCGCACACGGGAAATTTGGAATTGCGGAGAATTACGAATGTTTCCGAAAAAGAAACAGTGGAACGAATCTTGAGAGAAGCAAAACTAGCAGGAACTTTTGTAGCCTATACTATTGTTTTGGAAGAACTAAGAGCCTTTGTAAAGGAGACCGCTCAACAGTTAGGTGTTACTGCGTTGGACATTATGGGACCTGCTTTGCAGTCGATCGAAACATACACAGGGGAACGTCCCAGTTATCAACCGGGATTAATGCATCGTTTAGATGAAGATTATTTTAAGAAAATCGAAGCAGTTGAATTTGCTGTCAAGTATGATGACGGCAAAGATCCCAGAGGCTTTTTGCGAGCTGATATCGTCTTATTGGGTGTATCTAGAACGTCAAAGACTCCACTTGCGATGTATTTGGCTAATAAGAGATATTGTGTCGCAAATTTACCGATTGTCCCAGAGTTACGACCTCCCAAGGAACTGACGCTGATCAGCAAAGACAAGATTATCGGGTTGACCATTTCTCCCGAGAAGTTGATAGAGGTTCGCAAAGAGCGTCTCAAAACCCTAGGCCTTATGGGACAGGCTAATTACGCGTTTCCAACTCGTATTGAGCAGGAAGTAGCATACGCTCACCAATTATATCAAGACCTGGGTTGCTATACGATTGATGTAACCCATCGTGCGATTGAGGAAACGGCCACTAGAATTATCGACTGGGTTGAAGGGCAGAAAAGATCCTAAGATAATCAAGGATCAGGGAAGGAGGAGTTTGTATGTCAGGTAGGATCCCTGAGAAAATCATCGACGAAATCAATCAGCGGGTTCAACTTGTTGATGTAATTGCTGAAACCGTTCAACTCAAAAAACAAGGGAATCGCTATTTGGGCTTGTGCCCTTTTCACAATGAAAAAACTCCTTCTTTTACCGTTGACCCAGAACGCCAGTTATTTTACTGCTTCGGTTGCCAAGCAGGGGGAAATCTATTTGGGTATGTTCAGAAACGAGATAACCTGACGTTCGTGGAAGCAGTCAGACAATTAGCGGATCAAGCCGGAATTCCAATTCCGGAAGGAGAAGGTCATGAGGTAGATGAAGCCAATTTACGTCGGCGACAACAATTGTTGGATTGTTGCCAAGCAGCTATGGAGTTCTTTCAACATCAATTGCATTATCATGCCGAAGGGAAAGAGGCTAGACAATATCTGATCAAAAGACAACTCCAAGAAGAGACGATACAAACCTTTAAGATCGGCTATGCACCCTCGGGTTGGAGGAATTTGACCGACCATCTCGCCGATAAAGGATTCTCTTTCGCTGTTCTCGAAGAAGCAGGTCTTGCGCTGAAGCAAACTGAGGGTGACTCCTATTATGATCGCTTCCGAGAAAGAATAATGTTTCCGATTTTTGATCAACGAGGGAGATGTATCGCTTTTGGAGGTAGGGTGCTCCACGACGAACAGCCGAAGTATCTCAATTCACCTCAAACCCCTCTTTTTGATAAAGGTAGGAGTCTGTACGGAACACATCTATTACAACATCAAAAGGCTTTACCACAAATCATTGTCTATGAAGGATATATGGACTTGATCATGGCATGGCAAGCCGGGATCCCTAATGGAGTAGCTGGTTTGGGAACTGCATTGACACTTGATCAATGTCGTTTGTTGAAACGATTTTCCTCAAAAGCAATTCTTTGTTATGATGCCGACGGGGCGGGGCAAAGAGCAACGCAACGGGGAATGCAACTGCTCAGGCAAGTAGGATTACAAGTACATATTGCAAGAATTCCAGACGGAAAAGATCCCGATGAATACATCAGAAACCACGGTGGAGATCTCTTCAAGCAAAAAGTAATAGATTCATCCTTACCGATGTATCAATATTACATTGAGATCTTGAAAGAAAAATTTCCAATGGATACCGTAGAAGGTAAAAGTGCCTATGTGCGCGAGTTCGCCGCGATATTGTCTCAAAGCGACTCTCCGGTAGAGATTGACGGATATGTACAAGAGTTGGCGAAGACGTTACAGATTACCGAGAATGCAATTTATCGCGAGATACAGAGAGAGCAACGAGGCAGCCGCAGTGGATTCGCTTCAAAAGAAGGAACTTCTAAACCACTCGACGAAATCAAGGCTTCAAGTAGTGTTAATTCGTTTTCGGGAAGTCGAGTTGCTGAAGAAACTCTACTACGATTAGTCTTAAGAAATCCCCGTTACGGGAAGCAAATAACCGAGAAATTGTCGGTAGAGGATTTTAATACACCCTACCATCCTTTGTTATTGGAGTTTTGGTCGGGCTGGAAGGAAGGAAATTCAATTGCCGGTAGCGAACTGACCGTTTCGCAAGATGAAAATATTTCTACCCTCATTGCAAAATTAGCAATAGAAGACCCCGGAGCAGATATGGATCAAGATAAAGCCCTTCAAGATTGTATCACCTACTTATTAGAGCAAAGAACAAAAAAACAACTTGATCAATTGACCAGTCAGTTCAATTTGTTGCTGCAAGAAGGCGATATGACAAAAATGGCAAATCTATTACAGCAAATTCAAGGTTTACAAAGGAAGTTGGGGCGTCAGCGTTGAAACAAATCATTCAGATAGTACAGGAAAGGAGGGTAAGGCCGTGAGTGAAAAACAAACAACAGAAACGACTGTCAAAAAAGAAAAAAATGCCAAAATCGGAGAAGAAGTTCAAAGCCTATCCTTTCCGAACGCAGACCTTGGCCTAAACCCTTCCGATAAAAACGACGAACCTATGGGGGCATATCAGCCTATCATAAAGAGTATCATCGATTTAGTACGCAAAAGCGGTGAAATTCCTTACGAGGAAATTGCAAATCAACTACAAAATGTAGATATGACAGCGGAACAGATCGAGCGCTTTTACTTGGAACTTGAAAACGTTCTAAATATGGAAGCCGGCTTGCCGTCTCGAGGAAAAGAAATTGAACCGCTGGAAGTACCGGATGAAGATTTTGAAAAATTGGAAGAACCGGTCATTGAAGTTGACTTGACCATACCGGACGGTGTTTCTTTAGAAGATCCCGTTCGTATGTATCTTAAAGAAATCGGCAGAGTTGATTTATTAACGGCCGATGAGGAAATCGATTTAGCGCAACGTATGGAGCAGGGTGACGAGATAGCTCGAGAACGTTTGGCTGAAGCCAATCTTCGTCTTGTAGTCAGTATTGCCAAACGCTACGTAGGTCGAGGAATGCAACTCTTGGATTTGATTCAAGAGGGGAACCTTGGTTTATTGAAAGCGGTAGAGAAATTTGATTATCATAAGGGATACAAATTTTCTACTTATGCTACCTGGTGGATTCGGCAAGCCATTACCAGAGCAATTGCAGATCAGGCACGTACCATTAGGATTCCGGTCCATATGGTTGAAACAATCAATAAACTAATCCGAATCAACCGCCAGCTTTTACAAGAGTTGGGAAGAGACCCTACTCCTTTGGAGACTGCCAAAGCTATGGAATGCTCGGTCGAACGGGTACGCGAAATCATGAAAATCGCGCAGGAACCGGTCTCCTTAGAGACACCGATTGGAGAAGAAGAAGATAGCCATTTGGGAGATTTTATTGAAGATCAAGAGGTTATGGCTCCCGGGGAAGCAGCAGCATCAACGCTTTTACGTGAGCAATTAGAAGATGTACTTTCCACCCTGACCGAAAGAGAAGAGAATGTTCTTCGTTTGAGATTTGGGTTAGATGACGGAAGAAATCGCACGTTAGAAGAAGTCGGGCAGATATTTGGTGTTACTCGTGAACGAATTCGGCAGATCGAAGCAAAAGCCTTGCGCAAGCTTCGTCATCCCAGCCGGAGTAAGCGTCTTAAGGATTATCTCGAATAAATAACCCGCTGAATTCTTTATATAACAACACCTAAAAACAGGTTGACGAAACCGAGTGGCTCTGTTATAATTCGTCTTGCGTTTTAAAAAATTCCACAATAGCTCAATGGTAGAGCAACCGGCTGTTAACCGGTAGGTTGTAG
>CAZAFY010000085.1:0-6572 GCA_964484445.1 uncultured Eubacteriales bacterium | reverse complement strand
CCCCCCCTGAAAATTTATGCGGTCGTGTAAGCAAAACTCAATATAGAGGAGAGGGTTGTAGTGGAGCAAAAAAACGCGGTGATAGGTGAGAATATCAGCCGTACATTTTTCATGGGAGAAACACCTGTCCGTGCCTTGCACCGGGTCAGCATAGCGGTGGATGCCGGAGAATTGGTGATGCTCTTAGGACCATCCGGTTCCGGCAAGACAACACTACTCCATACACTCTCCGGTTTAGAAAAGCCCGATGAAGGCGAAGTTTGGGTGGACGGGGTATCAATTTATACCCTCAATGACTGGAAACTATCTAAATTTCGTAGTCAATGTTTCGGATTCGTCTTCCAATCTTTCAATCTTCTACCTACCTTAAGTGCTTTGGAGAATGTGCAAATTCCCTTGCGCTTATTGGGCAGTAAACATCCGGTCAAGCAAGCGACAGAGATTTTAGCTCGCGTTGGATTGGGGGAACGGATCCACCACAAACCTGGTCAATTGTCCGGTGGTGAACAACAACGTGTTGCTGTAGCACGAGCCTTGGTGGCGAAACCTCGTATTGTGTTTGCAGATGAACCCACCGGTAATTTAGATTCGCACACCAGCCAAGAAATCATGGCACTGATCCGAGAATTGGTTTCAGAGAATAACTCAGCTTGCCTCATGGTTACTCATAATCAGGAATTCTCGTCTTTAGCAGATCGAATTCTTCATATGCGCGACGGCGAACTATTATGATGAGTTTAATGCTGCGGTTATTTCAATGGAATATGCTACGAAGCCGAGTTCAGCTGGTCATTATGGCCTTAGCTGTCTTGGGTTCGTTGAGTAGTTATGTACTTTTGGGCACGGCTTTGAGCGAAATGTCGGTTCAAGTAATGGATGCGATGCGTTCCGAATGGCCGTATGACTTTGAAGTACAAGGTTGGTTCGATCAAGATTTGGAACGTCAAATCACCACTTTGCCAGGGCTCAACCATATTGAGATCGTGACAATGACCGATATTTTCTTTTATTCTGAATCACTCCGTTTGTTAGCTATTCCTGAACAGGGAACCGCTCTGGTAATGGAACTGCAAGAGGGAACCATGGCTAACGCTGCCGATGAAATCACCATTCCTGCTGCTCTTGCCTTGGGATATGGTATAAAAGTTGGTGATGTAATATCGATTCAATCTTCAAAAACAGTGAATCGGCCGGTTCCCTTTACAGTTTCAGGAATCTTAAGCGGGAAAAAGGGCGTGCTGTTGCATCCCGTCAGTAACTACGAAGGTCTTACACGTTTAGTTTCCGCAGATCGACTAACGCCCTCTGCTTTACTTCAATTGGATGGACGCACAAATCTGCTCAGCTTCCAAAAGAAACTTGAAAACATTGGGCGTGGATTAGCTATAAAAGCGATTGCTGAGGAATACAGTGAAGCACAAGCAAATTTGACTCTTTCGGATTCTCTAGTAACGGGCTTAAGAGGATTGATCCTGATGATCACAGCATTATCACTAGCAGTTTTACTTTACATGACGCAACGCAGTGGATCGTATCAGGTGGGGGTTTTACGAGCGATAGGCTTGCCGAGACCGTGGTTATTACTTCCGGCCTTTATGCAAACACTGCTGATCTTCATCTTCGGTTATGTGGCGGCTTATTTTAGCTTGCCTGCTATTGCCGGTGCCATTGGTTTGGAATCAAATCGGCTCGCCCTTTTACAACATTTGTCGGGGGATATTTGGATTTTTTTGGGTGTTGGTTTGCTCAGTACACTAGTTGTGCAAATTCAATTCTTGTCCACTTCGGTGCCTCGTCTTTTTAAAGAAGCTTGGTAAGGGGGATATGACATGATTTGGATTACTTGGACAACCTTTTACCGAAGCCTGCGAACCTATGCCTTGGCAATCATCAGCTTAGCCTTAGCAGTTTTGGTCAGCTGCTTGGGCTTATCGGGCTTGCAATTATTGCAACAAGCAACCCTACAGCCCTTAACCATGGTGGGTGGCGGTCAAGTTATCATTGTGGATGCAAGGACAGAATTCAAAACATCATCTGCGATGATTTATGCGGACCCTCTGGATATCCAAACTTTCCCGGCCGAACAGGCAGAACGCTTAGTTGCTGCTTTACCGGGTACTCAAAAAACTCAGCAAGTTTTGATTGCTCCGATTACTCGCTTGGGAAATCGGCAGCAAGTATTGTGGTCTTATTTAGGGGCAAGAGAAAATCCCCAGAGCACTTTGAACGGGTTATCGATGTTATCGGGTAGCTTGACGGGTTTTGACGAAACGAATACAATGATCGCCGCAGGGCATCCGAGCCGAGTAAACAAAGAAGGACCAATTTCATACGACGGTACTCAATTAGGGAACTGGGTCAGTTATTCCGTGCCTCAATTGACAACTCTGAATGATCAATATCATTGGACGGTTCAAGAAGTAAGGCCGGTTACCTATAAAGTAGTCGGTGTCTACAACGGTGCGAAGGCCATATACGGGATCAACTGGACCGAATTGGAATGGTTACAATCTCAAATCGGAGGAGAGCGACCAATTTCATGGATGGGTATTACCGCTTCTTTAGGCGAGACTGAAGAACTCAAACAGCTACTGGAAGCTGAAATTGAACGCCAAGGCTATGGTCTGAAAATTTTAACGATTCAGGATTTAGGCAGAATGCTGATTGGGGATTTTGAACGCTTTGAAAAAATGGCGGATTATTATACTCCGGTGATGCTGTTTGTAGCAATTTTGATTGTTTTAGTCAATGCAATTACACTGACCATGGCACGACGCAAAGAATTAGCACTGCTCCGTATTTTAGGGTTGAGCATGGTTCAAATTCAAGCAATGTTTGTGCTCGAATGTTTCATTGCATCTTTAATCGGAGGCTTAACCGGCACATTGATCGCTACCGCAATGGCACTTTCTTTAGCCGGCTCGATTCAAGTCAGTTGGTTGCCTTTCTGGATTACGTTAGCTGCAACTTCTGTAGTGGGAGCCGTTTCTGCAATGGTGCTGACCAATGGTAAACTATCCAACACTTTGCGAAACCCCATGGGAGAATGAAGGCGCGCATATTGTCGGTCAGAAGCCGCTCAACGGGAAGCTTTTATGCCGCAACGCTATCGTTGGGGACGGTTCTATGCTTTACTGTCCGCTGACGTTTTGAAGCTATTTCTGAGAAAGTGTCTCCGCTCACATAAGAAGTGATTGCTCGAATTTCCGCAAGCACAAGAGCGAAAAGTTTCCTGAAGGGCGACTTTTGACCGAAGGTCAACTTGAGCCCGGAAGGATTTTTGAGCGAGGATAAGTGCGTTGTATCGTGAGCGGCAGTAGGAGGATTTTTCCAGTGCTTTCGCTAATAAAGCAAAGAGAGAGATATTTTTTTAGCGAACGAATTGTAGAGGAGTTTAACTATGGAGACGAAAGAAAATTCTAAAGAATTCCTTGAAGCCTACAATCGCCTTGACCATTACATGCGAAAATTTATGAAACGAAGTCCTGGGAAGGATTCTCATTCCTTTTTGCTTCGGGAAATGGCTAAGCGAGGCAATTCTATCTTCCAAAAAAACTTGCATGAGTTGCTTCTATTTGCAGATTTGCGAAATTCTATGGTACATAATCCCTATATGGAGGACGCTGATCCGATTGCGGAACCCCATGATTATATTGTGGAGAAGTATAGAAATATCGTTGATTCTGTCATGAATCCACCGCGGGCACTCGGCACCATTGCAATTCCGGAAGAGAAGATTTATAAAATTTATCCAAAAGACTTGGTCATGGATATCATGCGAACCATGAGCCGTTCGAAATATAGTCATGTACCTATCATGCGCGACGGGCGGGTTTTGGGGGTATTCAGTTCGGATACTATTTTTGACTACATCGCCGATGGAGTAGGAAGCATCCCGTTGAACGAAGAGATGAAAATCAGAGATTTGATCCAATATACGAAACTTCAAAATCACGCTAACGATTTCTTTAAGTTCATGTCCGGCAGTGTGAATTTGACGGAGGTTGAAGAGGAGTTTTCTCATTCTCCCGTACCCGGAAAACGCACCGCCTTGATCTTTTTGACCGATAATGGAAAGCAAACGGGGTTGCTCTTGGGAATGATCACCCCTTGGGATTTATTGGAAAGCACTTTGATGAAATGAGGTGATTCGTAGATGAAATATCAAGACTATAGCGTTGAACAACTGATTAAGCGTATTGAAGAATTAGAAGCATTAAATCGAGTTTTCCATGAAGAGAAAGAACAGGAAACGCGTCTGGAGTTCGCTTGGAGCGGAAACCTAGGCCAATGGTATTGGTTTATCCCAACCAATTCTGTCACCTTTAATCCCCTGAAACTCACTACCCTTGGCTATGAGATGAGCGAATTGAATGAGCCGATCGACTATCAGTTTTTTACCGAAAAACTACATCCAGATGATTATGAAAAAACCATGGATTCAATGCGAAGGCATCTGCAAGGGATAACACCCGTCTATGAATCGGAGTATCGAATACAAACCAAAGACGGCAGTTATAAATGGTATTATGATCGTGGCAAAATCACTCAATGGGATCAAGAGGGTAAACCTCAATTCTTAGCGGGTATCGTTTTCGATATCACCGAAAGAAAAGAAATGCAATCGGCGTTAGAACAACAAAACCGCTTGTTGGAAGAGATGTCTGCACTCGACAGTTTGACCCGCATCGGCAATCATCGAGCTCTAATGACCCAGCTAAAATCAGAGATGACCGAGATTATTCGAACAAGCCGGCCTTTATCGATCGTTATTTTTGATATCGATGACTTCAAGAAAGTCAATGATACCAAAGGCCACGTCTTCGGTGATCAGGTTTTAATTGAAGTTGCAGAATTGATCCGTATGAATATTCGAAATTATGATTTTGCCGGGCGCTATGGTGGAGAAGAATTCATGGTCGTTTTCCCAAATACCGATGCAACCAAAGCGCAGAAAGTCTCAGAACGAATCCGCAAAGCAGTAGAAAAGCATCGATTTGCCGATGATTCAAAAATTACAATCAGTGGCGGGGTGCAACAGTATAGTGGAGAAACAGCTACAGACTTCATTCATGCTGCCGACTTAAAGCTTTACTCTGCCAAAAGGCAAGGAAAAAACCAAATTGCTATATAAAATAAAAGGAAGATCACAATGAACCATTTTACAATCGAACCCTCTTTTTGGACATTATTTCCTCAATGTAACATTGGGGTAGTGATTTTAGAAGGAATCAATAATCAAGTTCAGCCTAATTCAGAAACTCAAATTTGGTTGGAGAAAGAATTGGAGAAAGCAAATCAAGAAGCCAAAGGGTTCCTGACAGAAGAAGTTTTAAGTCAAAACCAAGTCGTTTCGGTTTGGCGTCAGGCTTTTATGAAATTCAAAACCAAAAAGAATGCCCGTTCTTCCATTGAAGCCTTACTCAAGCGCGTGGAGAAGGGAAAAGAAGTAGGAAGTATCAATCCTTTGGTGGATTTATATAACATCATCTCCTTACGCTATGCATTACCGGCTGGAGGAGAGGACTTGGATCAAATGGTCGGCCTCCTCCGATTAAAAGTGACCGAAGGCGGGGATGAGTTCATGGCCTTGGGTGAGGAAGAACGAGATGATACCCTGCCTGGCGAAATCTGTTATGTCGATGACCAAGGTGCAGTTTGCCGATGTTGGAACTGGCGCGAAGGACAAAGAACCATGCTAACGGAGCAGACCCAACGGGCGATTGTTTTATTCGAATCGGTTGATCCGGAACGGCATCATGTTTTACAACAAGCCATGAAGGAATTTATTGCTTCGGCTGAGCACATTCTGGGTAGTCAAATTGTGAAAGCCGTTATAGTTGATAACGAGCATTGCGAGGTGTGAAGATGATTCTGAATTTTCAGGACTTTGTTCATGAACTTCTACAAGCAGGATTTTCAATGGGTGGTGGCAGTAAGACGGACGCATTTTCCATTATTACATGGAGTTGGAATGAAGAGCCCCCCTACCCAACACCGGTCCGTTGGCATACCGGAGATGCAGAGACCGATCCTTGGGAGTGGAGAATGCGAGTCGTTGAAGAACGAAATGACATTGCTTATGGCAAGTTCTTCAGTAAAAAGAGCGGATTTATCACGAGAGCATGGTTGCCTTTATTCATGGTAGCCCGTCAAGTTGAACGGAGCTTTGAAGATGCGTATTACGAAGGCAAGTTCAGCCAAATGGCAAAAAGAATCTATACGCTCTTAGAAGAAGAGGATGAAGTTGCTTATCACGACATGAAATCACTTCTCAATGTTTCGAAAGAAGACACGAAGGAGTTCGAACGAGCCTTGCTCGAACTGCAAGGGAAGCTCTATATTACGATTAGTGGCCGCCAACAAAAACGCTCTGCAAACGGCGAACTTTACGGATGGTCTTCAACGGTTTTTGCGACTATGGAGAAATTCTTCGGTTCTGAGCTGATGAAAGAAGCGAAAGAATGGGATAAGGAATCTGCTATTGAAAAAATCACAGCTCAGGTGATTACGCTCAATCCGCAGGCTGAAACGAAGAAAATCAAAAAGTTCATCTCCGGCTAGTTTCTTGC
>CAZAFY010000084.1:0-6716 GCA_964484445.1 uncultured Eubacteriales bacterium | reverse complement strand
CGAGAGACATGGCTAATCCTTTTTGAGTACCCTTGATTCGCAAGACAGCAGCATCACTACCTGGACGAATCACGGTGGAGGTGCGAACCATATGATCATAATGACGGTACACCCATTCTTTTGAACAAATATTAGGGGAGGTCATCATGTTTTTCAAGGCTTCGTTATAGTCAGAAGGTTCCGGTAAAGATAGAGGATCAAACTTTTCAGTATCATCTAGGTATGCCGGACGCTTTGACTCTTTATAGTAGATTGGTGCTTCGTCGGTTAAAGCTTTGGCAGGGATGTGGCATACGATCGTTCCGTGTTCACGGACTGTCACATAACCGTCATCGGTGACTTGACCGATGACTGCGGCTTCTAAACCCCATTTGTCGAAGATGGCGGTAACTTCAGACTCGCGGCCCTTTTCCACCACCACCAACATTCGTTCTTGTGATTCTGACAGTAATATTTCATAAGGTGTCATACCCTGTTCGCGTTGAGGTACTAGAGCTACATCATAATCGATACCGCTATTCCCGCGAGCAGCCATTTCGCAACTGGAGGAGGTGATTCCGGCAGCTCCCATATCTTGGATTCCGACGACAGCATCGGTTTCCATGAGTTCTAAGCAGGCTTCTAAAAGCAGTTTTTCCATAAACGGATCACCCACCTGAACGGCTGGGCGTTTGTTTTCGGATTCTTCACTCAACTCTTCACTGGCAAAAGTCGCTCCGTGAATACCGTCACGGCCGGTACGTGCACCGACGGCCATGACCGGATTGCCTTTGCCTTTAGCAATGCCTTTATGAATCTTGCCATTCTCAATTAAGCCAACACACATGGCATTGACCAAGGGGTTGCCACTGTAGGAGTCGTTAAACCAGGTTTCTCCACCGACGGTGGGGATTCCCATGCAGTTGCCATAGGCGGCAATGCCATCAACTACTCCGTTAAGCAGGTAACGAACTCTTGCATTCTCTAAATTACCAAAACGCAAAGAATTCAAGCAGGCAATGGGACGAGCTCCCATGGTGAAAACATCGCGAATAATACCGCCGACTCCGGTTGCGGCTCCTTGAAAAGGTTCAATAGCCGAAGGATGATTATGACTCTCAACTTTGAAAGCAATCGCCTGACCGTCGCCAATGTCGATTACACCTGCATTTTCACCGGGGCCTTGCAGCACACGTTTACCGGTCGTAGGGAAGAGGCGTAAAACAGGTTTGGAATTCTTATAGGAACAATGTTCACTCCACATGGCAGCAAACATGCCAAGTTCCGGTAGGGACGGTTCTCTCTTCAAAATCGATAAGACTTTTTCATATTCAGAGTCCGATAAACCCATCTCTTGCCATGGTGTTTTGGTTGTTTTCATAGTTGGTTCCTCCAGGTTTTCAGCATGGATTGAAAAAGGGCCAGACCATCGTCTCCACCCAAAAGGACTTCTGATAAACGTTCCGGATGAGGCATCATCCCTAAAACATTGCCTTCTTCATTGATGATACCGGCAATATTGTTGATGGCACCATTGGGATTGCTTTCAGGAGTTATGTTGCCTTGGGCGTCGCAATAACGGAAGATAACTCGGTTTTCTGCTTCCAAGGTTGCAATGGTCTCGGGATCAGCATAATAATTGCCTTCTGCATGAGCTATGGGAATGCGTAATACTTGGTTTTCTGAATAGAGTGAAGTATACATAGTTTGGTTATTTTCAACTCGAATAAAGCGATCTTCGCAAATAAACTGCAGGCTTCGGTTGCGCAGAAGAACTCCCGGAAGCAGACCACATTCCGTTAAAATCTGAAAACCGTTACAAATACCCAATACGGGTTTTCCTGCTTTAGCATGAGCGATGACCGCATCCATGATCGGAGAAAAGCGAGCGATCGCTCCGCAGCGGAGGTAGTCTCCGTAGGAGAAACCACCCGGTAAGATCACTGCGTCAAATTGGGAAAGGTCGGTATCTTTATGCCAAACAGTAGTGACCGGTTCCTGCAAAACTTCCTTAATCACATGCACACAATCGACTTCACAATTGGAGCCGGGAAATAGTATGACAGCGAAATTCATGGCTAAACCTCCGTTAGGGTGAGGGTATAATCCTCCATGACCGGGTTGGTGAGTAAGACTTGGCAGAGATCTCTGACCAATTTTTCTGCTGCGTCAGCATTAGAGGCTTCCACTACAACTTCCATGAATTTGCCAATGCGCACGGATTCAATGGCGGTATAATTGAGTGATTTCAAAGATTTCAATACGGCTGAACCTTGAGGATCCAGAATGCTGGGGCGGAGGGTAATATTGAGCGAAGCTTTAAATTTCATGTCTTTTTCTCCCTTTCTCTTATAGCAAACCCAATTTTGCGAAAATGTCATTGACATGTTTCAAATGATGCCGAATATCGAAGCAATCATCCAGTTCTTCAGGGGTGAATTTTTCCATGACCATCGGTTCCTGTCCGATCAATTCTCGGAAGGGCTTTTCTTCCTCCCAAGCCCGCATCGCATTCTTTTGAACCAAATCATAGGCCGTTTCGCGTAAGAGACCTTTTTCAACGAGGCGCAATAAGACTTGCTGACTATGGATCAAGCCGCGGCTCTTCTCAATGTTACGTTGCATATTAATGGGGTAAACAAAAAGATCTTTGACGATTCCAGTGAATTTCACTAAAATATAATCCATGAGGATGGTAGTGTCGGGTAAAATGATGCGCTCAACCGAAGAATGAGATATGTCGCGTTCATGCCAAAGCGGGATATTTTCCAAGGAAGCCATTGCATTTCCGCGAACGACTCGGGCTAAGCCACTGACTTGTTCGCAGTTGACCGGATTTCTCTTATGAGGCATTGCGGAAGACCCTTTTTGACCGCTGCGGAAGGGTTCTTCTACTTCGCGGATCTCGGTTTTCTGCAATGCCCGGATCTCAGTGGCGTATTTATCTAAACAAGAAGCGATGATCGCTAAGGTGGTCATGAGCTCTGCATGACGATCTCGTTGTAAAATCTGAGTTGAAATCAAAGCGGGACGTAATTTCATTCCTTCACAAACGTAGCGTTCTACGAAAGGATCGACATTGGCGTAGGTTCCAACGGCGCCTGAAATCTTGCCAACAGATATAGCCTCTTTGGCATGAGCCAGGCGTTCTATGTTACGACGAGTTTCACTATACCAGAGTGCCAGTTTCAAACCGAAAGTGGTCGGTTCAGCATGAACACCATGGGTGCGCCCCATACAAACGGTATCTTTATAACGCACGGCTTGGCTGCGCAATACTTCAGCAAACGTGTCTAAATCTTCTTGAATGATACCAACTGCTTCTTGCAAAACAGCAGAGAGTGCGGTATCTACAACATCGGTGGAGGTTAATCCATAATGAAGGAATTTGGATTCTTCTCCTAAATTTTCGGCAACACAACGTGTAAAAGCCACGACATCGTGGCGGGTTTGCTCTTCGATTTCTTCGATTCTTAGCACATTAAATTTGGCATTTTTGCGCAACGCGACGGCTGCTTCACGGGGAACCACGCCTAATTCTGCCCAAGCTTCCGTTGCCAAAATTTCGACATCAAGCCATTTTTGAAAACGGTTTTCTTTGGACCAGAGAGAAGCCATTTTAGGTCTGGAGTAACGGTCAATCATTTGATAACCATTCCTTTCTCTTGTAGGTAGGCCGTGTAGCCAACTTTTTGCAGATGGTCATTCTTTTTCAGCACTTCTTTGGCTAAATTTGCTTTATAAGAGGCAAAACGCGTTGCAAGGTCTTCATCGGTAAGAGAAAGAATTTGAATCGCCAAGAGGGCTGCATTTTTGGTGCCATTAATAGCAACTGTCGCCACCGGAACGCCTGTAGGCATTTGTACGATTGAATGTAAAGCATCGGTTCCTTGTAAGGGACCGGAAGCTAGAGGGATTCCAATCACCGGTAGGGGAGTGCTCCCGGCAATCACACCGGGAAGATGGGCTGCCATGCCGGCAGCTGCAACAACGACTGCAAATTGATTCTCAACCAACGATTTTGCCTTGTCGGTAACGAAATCTGTGCATCGATGTGCGGAAGCAATGGTCATTTCGTAAGGGACACTAAAATCTTCCAAAGTCTTGGCTGCGCCACTCATGAAGGGTAAATCGGAGTCACTACCCATAATTAACCAAACCTTTTTCATATTGCTTTTCCTCCTTATTGCGAACGTTCGATAGGGTTAAACCCGGTTAAAGTTCGTGTATTTAGCTTTACAAGAGCATTATAGCACGTTTTTTTCTCCTTGTCAAAGCAAAAATACGAACAATGAACGATTGTATAGGACATTCTTTATTTCTAAAAAGCTCCTTGACAAATGACGAAAAAAAAGAGAGAATTAGGAAGAAGATACAAGGCGAACTTCGGAAAGGATGGATTTTATGAAGAGGAAAGTATTGGGACGTTGTCCGGTATGTTACGAGGCACTATCGGTAACCCGACTCCATTGCAATAATTGTGGCACTACCATCGAAGGAGATTTTGATGTTTGTAAATTTTGCCAACTAAGTCCGGAGTTGAAAGAATTTATCGAAGTTTTTATCCGTTCTCGGGGCAATATCAAAGAAGTTGAACGCGAGTTAGGGGTTTCATACCCTACGGTTCGAAATCGATTGGATACAGTGATTGAAGCGTTGGGATACACAGTCGACCGTCCTGACAGCGAAGATCAAAAAGCAGCTCGTCGGCGCGCCATTTTAGAACAATTAGGCAAGGGTGAGTTGTCCATGGAAGATGCCATGGAGAAGATCAAGCAAATTTAAGCAAAAAAAGATGAACAATCCTAAAATTGTTCATCTTTTCTTTTAAGGGTTTGCTTTCGAATTTGTATTGGATAAAATCTTGGGTCCGGCACTTGCGCCAATGCGGGTGGCTCCGGCATTGATCATGTTTTGAGCATCTTCAAATGTTCGGATACCTCCGGAAGCTTTGACACCGAAATCGGGACCCACCGTTTTTCGCATTAAGCTAATGTGTTCGATCGTTGCTCCGGCGGTAGAGAATCCTGTTGACGTTTTCACAAAATGAGCACCGGCTCGTTTTGCGCATAGACAAGACTCAACAATTTCTTCTTCATTCAGTAAGCAGGTTTCCAAGATGACTTTGACAATGGCTTTTCCTGCAACCCGGCAAACTGCAGCGATATCTTGTTCGACATAAGCCCATTGACCTGCTTTTGCTGCGCCAATAGGCATGACCATGTCAAGTTCTTCGGCCCCGTGTTCCAAAGCCAGGCGGGCTTCTTGTGCTTTTGCTTCGCTGAGCGTTGCGCCCAAGGGAAAGCCGATTACAGTACAGACTTTAACAGGACTGTTTTTCAACATTTTTGCAGCGAGTTCCACATAGATGGGGTTGACGCACACCGAGGCGAACTCAAAGGTCAAGGCTTCTTGGCATAATGTTTCAATTTGTGTGGAGGTAGCTTCCGGTTTCAATAAGGTATGATCGATCATTGATGCAAGGTTCATATAGAAAAACCTCCTTCTATGGTACTGATTTCATCTTACCATAAATCATGCTAAAAGAGAAGTGGACAGTAGTCTTTCTCTAAAAAAGAAGGATAAAACCACTGCTGGTCCGAACTGACAAGTGTTATGCATAAGAAAAGAAAATTTTAATTTACGGAGGTACTGAACTTGGAAGATAAAGCGATTAAACCGGCAACTTTTAGCACAATTCGTGCACTATTGGTCTTTGCCGCTTTGGCTATTGCCATTTCTTCATTTGTTTATATTGTGACGGATGGTGCGCACGTCCGGCAACTCTTTGTTTCTACCGAGGGGGTTGCCGATATGAAAAAGCCGAGCAATGCCGATATCATTTTGGAATACAAATCGGATGACTTTTATGCCTACTTTTTGAAAGACAAAAATGTGATTGAATCCTACTCTATGATCAAGAAGTTGGGCTTATGGGTGTTTCATTATCCCTCCACTAAAAATCTTCAAGGGATTACCCTGCGAGGAGATGATCTCTACTTTTACCGTTCTGTTGTAGCAGAACAAGGGGAAACGGTCAACTTGCTGACTCCTCAAGGCGAGACTATTGCACCAGTCGCTCAAACCAAGATTCAAGTTGCAGCTGAAAATCAAATCGCATTCGTTTTTAAAATCGAGAATTACAGCGAGTTCGAAGGTGATTATCTTCTGCAGCTGCTCGATGCAAATGGAACGGTACTGACAGATCCCAAAGCAAATTTGAACGAAGCGCGATTTACGATGATCGAAGATGAACAGAATCTAGCTGAATTTGCGAAGCGAAAATACATCGAAAAGATTGGAGAAAACCAAGATTTCTGGCCATTAGTAGTTTTAGCTACTGAAACGAGCATGACAGAGAAAGCGTTACTTGAGGAAGAATTCGATTTTAAGAATCTACCTGCTGCAGTACATGTGATTCTGGCAGAGATCGATCGAGGATTGCATTTGACGATCTATAATAGCAAAGAGTATTTTGTCTGGCGCGATCTCAAATCGTATCAGGTGTTGTTACACACAGAAAAAGGATCGTTACTGATCGAAACTGAGCAGAATTATCAGCAGATCAATGGTGCCAAAGATGTGAAATCCTTGGCTTCCGGTATTCAGAAGGATGTTTATCAGCTGGTGTTGGTCGATGTCTTAGATCCTCTGTTTGAAATCTTCAAACCTTAAAAATAAAAAATCCCGCGCAAGCGGGATTTTTTTACTAGAATTTCTGTTCGACCTTATGATTT
>CAZAFY010000083.1:0-6742 GCA_964484445.1 uncultured Eubacteriales bacterium | reverse complement strand
TCATAAATCGCAACAATGTCTTTTTCTTGTAAGGGTTTGAAACCTGCTAAGGTTGCATTATTGCAGGCTTTCTTAGCCATGTCAGTAAAATGTTCACGATCGATACCAACTTCTGTTAAGCTGCTTTTTAAACCTAACTGGGTAAAGAGGAAGTTTTCAGTTCGTCGAATGGCTTCCTCGGCTACTTCCATGGGTGGGAGAGCTTTATCAATGCCAAAGACCTCGGTTCCATACTGGTAAAAACGTGAAACCGTTGTTTCGTCTAGAACATACTTCATCCAACGCGGAGTTAAAATTGCTAATCCCAACCCGTGCGTGATATCATAATAAGCAGATAGCTGATGCTCCATAGGGTGACAGCTCCAAGCGAGTTGTTTGCCACCTCTAATGAAATCATTGATTGCCCAAGAGGAAGCCCACATTAAATTGGCTCTGGCTTCGTAATCGGTGGGATTTGCAATTGCTTTCGGCCCGTATTTGATGACTGTCTTCAACAAGCCTTCCATTACGGTATCCAACATATAAAGGTCCGGGTTCATGTTGAAATAAACTTCGATCACATGGGAAAAGATATCGGCGCTGCCGGAGGCTGTTTGAAAAGCGCTGACCGAATAGGTATTGGTCGGGTCCAAAAACGAGACTCTGGGGCGTTGTGTAGGAGTTGCGAAACCGATTTTTTCCTTGGTGTCTAAATTAGTGATCACGCCACCGCAGTCCATTTCGGAGCCTGTCGCTGAAAGGGTCAAGATGCTGACGATCGGCAAAGTATTTGTAGCCGGAACTTTGCGTTTGACTATGTCCCAGCTGTCGCCTTCATAGAATGTTGAGGTGCCGATCAGTTTTGCGGCATCTATGGTGGAACCACCGCCCACAGCTAATAACACATCGATCTTTTCCTTGCGGCAAAGCTCTGCTGCTTCGTTGATCGAAGTATGACGGGGATTAGGGTCAATTCCACTATATTCAAAAATTTCCAAATCTGTGTCTTTGAGCTCTTCCATGATCTTGTCATATAGACCGATTTTTTTGATCGAGCTTTTGCCGTAGATCATCAGAACCTTCTTGCCAAACTGTTGAAGCTCCTTCGCTAAATGCGATAGTTGATTTTCACCAAAGTAGACCTTGGTTGGGATATCATAGATAAATTTTGCGTTCATAACTGAACTTCCTTTCTTAATTGACGTATCCGTAGAGACCTCTCACTTGAACTTCGCCACTGCGAAGAGTCTCCCGTGTACCATTGGGATATTGTATGATCAATCCGAAACTTTCATCAATATCTTCGGCAAAAGCTCGGATCTGATTGCCTTGTTTATGGATCAAGACTTCTTTCTGTAGGCTGATACAGGATTCCCGGTATTGTTGACAATAGACTTCTCTCTCATGGGGCCAGTCACGAATCATTTGGTCCAAAGACTGGATCAGGAAAGTTGTCAGTTGTGATCGGTCCACCCTCTTCCCTGTTTCTAGAAAAAGAGAAGATGCTATATCTGCGATCTCCGTTGGAAAATCCTCCGCTTCGTGATTAACGTTCAAGCCAATTCCAACCACCAAATGCTGGATTTGTCCACTTTCACTCTCCACACTCATCTCTGTGAGGATCCCACCGATTTTCTTGCCATGTAAAATGATATCATTGACCCACTTCACATCAGGGCGAATACCGATCATTTTTTCAATGGCTCGTATGGTTGCGACTGCAACCCATGCGGTAATACAAGCAGTATCTGCAGGCTGGGTATTAGGCCGAAGAAGAAGAGACAAATAGATCCCTTTGTTCTGGGGAGAATGAAACGTGCGTCCTAAGCGCCCTTTTCCGGCGCTCTGATGATTTGCGACGATGATCTGACCCTCCGGTGCACCTTCTTGTGCAAGAGCGCTTAAATAGGTATTCGTTGAAGGTAAGGAGTCAAAACAGGTGATTTGCTCTACTCTTTCCACTGAAAGGTTGGCCAGTAATTCCCCTCGTGAAATGATATCCGGAGACGATACTAATCTGTAACCTTTGTTGGTTCCGGATTCGATAATGTAGCCTTCATTTCTTAAGGTCTTGACGGCCATATGGATTGCAGCACGACTGACAGAGAGGTTTTGACTGATTTCTTCTCCCGAGACAAAACCCGCGCTTTGCTTAAGAATTGCTAAAACGGCATCTTTAGTCATTTCATCACCACCTAGTTTAGTATACCACACTAAAAACCAATTGTAAACTTAGTTATTTATTTCGTTGACAATCAGAGTAAAACCCTATATGATATTGTCGATCTCAATTCATGGAGGGTTTACAATAACGATGAAAACAAAAGAGTTAGTTTTGGTCTCGCTATTTGCAAGTCTGATAGCGCTTTGCTCATGGATCTCTATTCCCGCTGCAATTCCCTTTACACTGCAAACATTTGCTGTTTTCCTCAGCTTAGGTCTTTTAGGCGGAAAGATGGGATTTCAGGCAATTGTAGTCTATCTCTTACTGGGCGCTGTGGGGTTACCGGTATTTGCCGGATTTACAAGCGGAATTGGAGTATTATTGGGAAGCACCGGCGGATATTTATGGGGATTTCTCGGAGCCGCCCTAGTCTACTGGGGTGCTTCCACAAAAGTTAAGAGTTTTTCGAAAGTCTGGCTTTGGAGCACAATGCTCCTCGGATTACTACTTTGTTATATGTTTGGCTCGCTTTGGTTTTATGCTCTTGCCCTACACGGGGGTAGAGCGATGTCTTTCTATACCGTCTTGACTTGGTGTGTCTTCCCTTTTATTTTGCCCGATGTAATCAAAATCGGATTAGCGATTTATTTAAGTGAACGGTTGCGCTTAGCGGTCAAGATCCTTCCCGGGCACTGTTCTGGTTCGGTATAAAGCATGCATACTTTACAACGTAAACATTGACCGGTTTCAAGGCCTGCCATAGCATCCTTAGCCCAATCAAAATTGACCATGAAACCCCGGCCGATGTCAATGATATCTACTTTTGTGTCATTTAAGATGTTCTCTGCTATTTCAGGAGAGGTGATGCCATTGGCGACAAATACCGGCACTGAAACGGCTGCTTTGATCTGTTCTGCTGCATAAATGATGTCCCAATAAGCATATCCCTCGGGCAGTGTGGTCTCTTGCTCGCGTCGAAATCCGTAGGAGATGTCAAAAAAGTCGATTCCACTCGCTTCTAATTGCTGAGCATTCGCAAGTGCATCTTCTAAAGTGGGCTCAAATCCACCTAATCGTATACCAACGATCCAAGATGGCGGCGTTTGTTTTCGTATTTCATCGATGATTTCTCGAACAAAAAGCGTACGATCTTGACCATAGGCATCGATTCGTGTATTTACTTTTCGATTCATGAATTGACAAAGCAAATAATTATGACATCCATGAAGTTCTATGCCGTCATAACCGGCTTTGTAGGCTCGCACTGCAGCATTGACGAAATCTTTCTGAATCGATTTCACATCTTCGAGGGTCATTTCGACTCCGGTTTTCTGACGACCATCGGCACGAGTATAGGTGTATGCACTGGGACAGAAGGCTTCTTCCTCAATGCCGACAATTCCGGCATGGTGAATCTGAACCAAAACGGGAGCCCCCGCCTGGTGTACGGCTTCAACTAAGCTTCGATGACCGACGATCTGCTCATCGCTCCAAAGGCCCAATTGCAGAATACCAAGTCGTCCATTGGGATTAATCGCCGTTGCTTCAACAATGATCAAGCCGGCTTGTCCTAAGGCCAACCGCTGATAATGTTGTACGGTTTCCTCGACGACCCATCCGGTATGGGGTTGACTAAAGGGTGTGATCATAGGAGGTACACAGATCCGATTTTTCAGGGTGAGAGTTTTGAGTTGTGTAGGGGTAAAGATGTTTTTCATCATCGACGTCCTCTTCTTTCTTGAATGGATTGGATGACCGCATCCATGACTATTTTACCATAAAAAAAGACTTCTTCAAAGGAAAAATCAAAGAAACTTAGAATGTTAACAATATTATGAACAAAGGATGATCAGATATGAACATGAAAATCAATCTCACTCGAATGATGAACGACTTAGAAATCTTGAGGCAATTTGGTAAAACAGATGAGGGCGGCGTCTCGCGCCATCCTTTTACGAACGAAGATCTGCAGGCCCGAGATTATTTGATCCATGAAGCCCAAAAGTCTGGGTTGTCGGTGCGGGTAGACCCGGTAAGCTCGGTTATTGTCCGCTACGAAGGGAAAAACCCGAACACTCCGGTCATTTTGATCGGTTCGCATTATGATACGGTCATCAATGGTGGAGCTTACGATGGCATCTTAGGGGTAGTGACCGGGTTGGAAGTGTTACGAGTCTTGAGCGAGAATAAAATCATCTTAGAGCATCCTGTAGAGGTGATTGCCTTTAATGACGAAGAAGGGGCTCGTTTTGGGAAAGGATTTGCTGGCAGTAAGGCAATGACCGGTAGGTTACTCCCTAAAGATTTAGAAGAAAGCATTGACCGCAACGGTATCTCCTTGGCGCAGGCTATGCAGACAGCCGGATTCGATCCATCTTTTATTCCCTTGGCACAAAGGAAGGCGTCCGATCTTCATGCGTTTGTGGAATTGCATATTGAGCAAGGTCCGGTACTAGAGCATTCTCAGGAAGATATCGGTATCGTAACCACCATTGTTGGAACGTGTCGATACAACATCATCATTCACGGAAGACCGGATCATGCCGGTACTACACCGATGGAGATGCGGAAAGATCCGCTGGTGGCTGCAGCAAAAGTGATTGCTAAAATTCCTGAATTTGCACATTTATATGATCCGCAAGGCGTTGCAACGGTTGGGTTCATTCAAACCAAACCGGGTGCTGCCAATGTAGTACCGGCAATGGCAAGCTTTTCATTAGATGTAAGATCAAAACTGCCGGGAGCAGCACGGGGTGTTGTAGAGCGAATTCTCAAAGAATTACAACAGATTTGCGGCTCGGAATTATCTTTTGAAGCGATCAATTTAAAATCAGTTCAGCAAGAAACTCCGGTCGATTTACATCCATGGGTTCAGAAAAGCATTGAAAAGGCTGCTCGAAAATTAGGGGTCAAGTATCGTTATATGTTCAGCGGTGCGGGTCATGATGCCGAACTAATTGCCGAGCTCTGCCCTACCGGAATGATTTTCGTGCCCAGTCGCGAAGGGCGCAGTCATAGCCCCTTGGAATACACAAAACCCGAGCATATCGAAAGAGGTGCCCAGGTCATGTTAGAAACTGTATTGAATTTGGATATCACTTCTGCTGACGACGAAAACCCGAATAGATAAGATACACTGCGATCAAAAATGAGCCACTCAAGTCGATGATTTTGGTGGCAGGATGCATTGGGGCTATGGCAACTGCCGAAAGCGCGATTACGACACAAAGATCGACTGCCGATTTTGCTTGATATAGCTTTTCTTGACCTTTGACGACAATGGAAAAGGAATCATGCTGCATAGAACGGTAACGCAGCCAGAAATAACTATTGGTGATGAAGCCGAGAATAGCAATTACCAGACCCACACTGACATTTCCACCGGGCTGATAACGGGACATCTGCATAAAGGCTAATATCAGCAGAATTACACCTGAAGTGACCATAGCGATTTGAACAGAGCGACGGGAGAGCTGCTCCAAGCGGAGTTGCTCTTCTTTTGTTACTCTTTTTCTGGTTAAGGTGCGATAAACCCACCATGAGATAAAGACCGCAAAAAGCTCGGATGTTCTGCGTAAAAAATCAGCAAATTGAGTGATCGACAAGCTCATCAAGACTGAAAGGCCGGTGACCAAAGGCCCCGGTGAACTGAGCAAAAGTGCAGTTAACAGCGTTTTTTCAGCACCGGCTGTTTGGGGTTTTTGCTGTGTATTCATCTTAACCCCCAAAGCTTTGCATCGATAAGATCACCAATGAAATGGCCGTAGCGGCCGATAATGGCACTGTGAGCGTGTCAGTTCCACGATGTGATACTAACTCTACAGCAGCACAAATCGGTGAAACCAACAAGGCCAACAACAAACAGAGAAACCACGGTAACACCGCATAAGCCCACGACGTGAAGAAGATTGCAACAGCCGAAACCACAGCCATAGCAAACGTACCCTCCACGGTCTTTCGCTTGTCAACGCCCGGTAAATTGATAAAGTTTCGTCCAAAACGTTTCCCGATCAGGGCTGCGGCAGCATCGCCATATCCCCATGCCATGATCGATATTGGAACGACCGCTTTCCAGAAAGGTCCTCCCCATCCCCAATACACGACAAAGAGGATGATCATCATTAGGTAAGCAAGGATCAAACTCGATTTGACCTCGCCTTTTGAACGCTCATTCAAGAAACGTTTATAGATTCCGGTATGTTCCAATAAAGTCAGTATCGGATAAACCACCACAATGAAGGCTAAGGCAACCAAGGCTGCCACCTGCCAGGATTTGCTGGTATACATCAATAAATAAACAGACATAGCACATGTGATATGAAAAGTCTTTCGAATGATTTCCGTTGGAATGATATGTAATTTACGAATTGTCAGCACGATCAACAGAGCAGAAATGTACATCACGACCAAATACATAAATCCTTTTAAAACATCGATGGCCATGATACACCTCGTTTCTCTACGTGTTGATTGATTTGGTTCGAAGGATCCATAGGCTTTCGTGGTGAATCGGATGAAAACCAATACTATAGTAGAATTGCTGTGAAGAGCCTACCATTGCTTGTTTGGCTCCCAACTTTGCACATCGTTTGAGGGCTT
>CAZAFY010000082.1:5167-6826 GCA_964484445.1 uncultured Eubacteriales bacterium | reverse complement strand
GTAGCATGACTTTTTTGAGATCCCTTCAGCTTTCCCCTACCGCACAGTAAGAGTCACCTTCGATCTCTCGTTTTTTTGAATTGACCGGTTGTCAACATTCTTAGAGAATGTTGACTCACTAACTTTCTTAGAGAAAGTTAGCCTTTTCTTCGTCACATTTTATTTTTCGCTGTTTAGTTCTCAAGGATCTGTTGTGCCGTGAAGACGTTTGTCTCACGAGCGCTTTGCTATAATACCCGTTTTAATGCCGCTTGTCAAGCAAGTTTCTTCATCTTTTTTGTGGGATTTCAAGGTTCTGCCCAGAAACAGCAAATTTTTCTCGTTCGACCGGCTAATTTATGAGAAAATTACGACATTTTGCTTACTAATTGTCATTCTTTAACAATTCTTCACAGTGAATTAGAAAAAGATTCGTCAATATACAGGAAAAAGGTCGGTAGAAATTGAAGAATACAGCAAATCAACTAAAGGAGGCAATTATATTGCAAGAACATATTCAACAATTGAATCAAGCCATCGCTGCGATCACATCGTACTCTGTGCGCAACTTCTTTTTTGTCGCATGCGGTGGATCCATGGCAACGTTAACCCCCGGTCAATATGTCATGGAACAGGAAAGCGACTACCCGGCATTTGTTTATTCTTCCAACGAGTTTATTCATCGCAATCCCCACAGTCTCGGCAAAGGCTCCGTTGTAATTCTGTGTTCCACTTCCGGAAACACCCCAGAAACGGTAAGGGCAGCCTCATTCGCCAGAGAGAAAGGTGCATTAACTGTAGCTTTCTCCCACCTGGTGGATTCACCGCTCTGGCAAGCCGCAGAATATCGCATTCATTACTCCACCGGTGACGAGGCCGCTTGCAGCGAGTACAGTAACGCCATGCTATACCGCTTGCTCTTCGGTATCCTTCAAGCCTGGAACCCGCAACCCCGATATACTGAGCTTTTAGAAGCCATCATGACCGTTTACCCGGAGAACTTACGCCAAACCTTAGCTACCCGCGCAGACTGGGCAAAAGAGCTCGGTAAAAAATACAAACGCGAAGACATCATCTATACCATGGGCAGCGGTATTTGTTACCCGGTTGCTTACTCCTTTGCGATTTGTATCCTCATGGAAATGCAGTGGATTCACAGTCACGCCCTACATACCGGTGAATTCTTCCATGGCCCCTTTGAAATCACCGATGACAATGTCCCTATGATCCTAATCAAGAGCATTGGCGACACCCGCCCCTTGGATGAACGCGCTGAAGCTTTTACAAAGAAATTCACCGATAAATTGATCGTAGTCGATGCCGAAACCTTCATCATGGATGGCATCCCGGTCGAATCTCGAAAATACTTCGCACCCCTCTTTGTCGCACCGGTTCTGCGCAGCTTTGCCAATGAATTGGGCGCACAACGTGGCCATCCCCTTTCCGTTCGACGCTACATGTGGAAAATGGACTACTAATCAGAAAGCAAGGGGCTAATACCATGAAACTTTTAGCCATTGGTGATAATGTCGTCGATTGCTATTTGCACCAACAAAAATACTACCCTGGTGGCAACGCAGTCAATGTGGCTGTGAATTGTCGTCGCTACGGCTTTGGTGAAACCTCTTATCTGGGCATCTTTGGCACCGACAAGAAGGCGGAGCACCTACAGGCATGTCT
>CAZAFY010000082.1:0-5067 GCA_964484445.1 uncultured Eubacteriales bacterium | reverse complement strand
CTTATCTGGGCATCTTTGGCACCGACAAGAAGGCGGAGCACCTACAGGCATGTCTACGGTCAGAGGGCGTTACTTTTGAGCGCAGCCGGCAAATGGTGGGGCGTAGCGGGTCTCCCATGGTGTCCCTAGTGGAGGGCGATCGCGTTTTCGTAAAATCTCGTAAAGATACAGCTCAGCATATGGTGCGCTTGAATCTAATCACAACCGACTTCCATTATATTGAAGGTTTTGATCTCGTGCACTCGAGTTGTTACTCCTATTTAGAACCCTTATTACCGGAAATTCGCAAACGCACCCAGCTTTCCTTTGACTTTTCTAACAAGCGACGCGACGACGAATACTTGAAAACCGTTTGCCCCTGGCTGAGTTTTGCTTTCTTTTCCGGAGCTGAAATGACCCAGGCAGAACAGGATAGCCTCATCGATCGTTGCCACGCCTTAGGCACAGAACTTGTTTGTATTACCCAAGGGGTAAAAGGCTCTTATTTTTCATACAACGGGCAACAACATCGTCAAGGAATTGTGCCGGTCATGGCAATCGATAGCTTAGGCGCCGGTGATGCCTTCATTGCCGGATTTCTGACCCACTTCTTGATCCACGGCAAAGATTTACAAGCCTCAGCCGCCTTTGCTGCCCAAAAAGGTGCAGAAGCCTGCACCTATGCCGGTGGCTGGGGATATGCACACGACTTTGATGGTGATGAAGAAGCGCCGGAACAATAAAACACGAACAATAAAAAAAGGGAGGATATCGTATGAGAAATTCTATTGCTGTTGCAGCCATTGAAAAAAACCGAAGCATTTTAGAGCAGTTGAGCCAAAAGATTTGGCAATATCCCGAAGGACCTTTTCAGGAATACGAAGCTTCAAAAGCCACTGCGCAAGTATTGAAAGAAGCCGGCTTTGAAGTGGAATTAGGCTATGCCGGCTTGCCGACCGCCATTCGCGCCACTTGGGGCAATGGTCATCCGGTTCTCGGGTTTTTAGGAGAATACGACGCATTACCCGGACTCAGCCAGAAGATCCAAATCACGCAAGAACCTGTAACTACCGGAGGTTTTGGCCAAGGTTGCGGGCACAATTTGTTGGGAGTGGCACATGTCGGCGCCGTCCTAGGGTTAAAAGCCGAAATGGAAGCAGAAAACCTTCAGGGAACGTTGGTCTTTTATGGATGCCCCGCAGAAGAAGTCCTGACCGGCAAGGGTTACATGGCTCGCGCCGGTGCCTTCCAAGAATTAGATGCCGCTATTGCCTTCCACCCGGCTAATGTCAACGCCTTAACCCTCGGTCACAGCTTGGGCTTAAACTCCGCCAAATTCAATTTCCGCGGTCGTACAGCTCATGCCGGTGGCGATCCACATAACGGCCGCAGCGCCTTAGATGCTGTGGAACTGACCAATGTCGGTGCTAATTATTTACGCGAGCATGTGCCGACCGATGTGCGCATCCACTACATTATCACTCACGGGGGAATGGCCCCTAATATTGTCCCGGATTACGCTCAAAGTTGGTTTTATGTACGGGCCCCCAAACGAGAATTGGTAGAAGATGTTTATCATCGTTTGGTGAAGATTGCCGAAGGTGCGGCGATGATGACCGAAACGACACTGGAAATCGACTTTCTAGGAGGCTGTTACCCTACCTTAAACAATAAAGTACTAGCCAACGTGATTCACGAAGCGATGCTGGCCGCGCCCAAGGATGCTTATACCGATGAAGAAATCGCCTTTGCTCGCGCCTTGAACCAAACCACCCCCAAAGAAGCAGCCGCTATGCGCAAAGCCCTGAATATTCCCGAAGGCGTAGAAATTCTCACAGAAGTCTTACCGATTGGCAACGAGAATGAATTTGGTTCCACCGATGTCGGCGACGTTGGCCATATCGTTCCCACCATCTACTTCTACGGTGCTTCGATGAACTTTGCCGCCCCTGGTCACAGCTGGCAAATCACCGCCAGTTCCGGTTCAACGATCGGTGAAAAGGGCATGATCTTCGGTGCTAGGTCCATGGCTTTGTTTGGTAGTCAATTATTAAGAAATCCCGAACTGGTTGAAGCCGCTCAAGCTGAATTCAAACAAACGATGAACGGCAACGTTTATCAATGCCCGATCCCTAAAGACCTCCCCGTACCGGGAAAGAAATGAGGAGAGGGACCGCATGATTAATAAAGAAACACTGGCTAATTCTCTGGTAACCATTGATTTAGATCGTTTTCGACGAAACGTAAAGCGCGTGCAAGACTACCTTGGTCCTCACACGGAATTGATGTACACCGTCAAGTCCGGTGGTTATGGCCATGGTTTAAAAGAGATGGCCTCCTATGCGGTTCATTCCTGCAATGTAAAAAAGCTGGCGACTGCAACCATCGGCGAAGCGGTGGAATTACGCCAAGATGGGTATCATGGCTACCTTATGGTTTTAGGGGGTATTCCCACTGCTGCTTTTTCGGCGATTCCTGAATACGATCTCGTCACCGGATGCTATAATGTTGAACTCTCCCGGGAACTGAATCGTGTCGCTGAACTCGCTCAAAAAAAGGTGGAAGTGCACGTCAAATTGGATACCGGTATGCATCGCTTGGGAGTCGCACCGGGTGCTGAATTGCAATTATTGCTGGAAGCTCTTAAGGAACTCCCCTATTTGAATGTGAATGGCTGTTACTCTCATTTGGCAAATGCCGATGAAGAAGACTGTGAAGTCACCAACAGACAACTCGACCTCTTTGAGCAAGGGGTTGAGCAGATGCGTACTAGCGGCTTTGATCCTAAATGGCTCCATACCGCAGGGAGTGACGCGATCATCACCGGCAAACGTTGCCATTACAATCTGGTTCGCCCCGCAGCAATTCTCTATGGTTATGACACCGCCGAAGGTGTTTTCAACCGCTTGGGAGTTGAACCGGTTTTGAGTTGGACGTCGCTGGTCACCAATGTTCGAACCATTCCCGCCGGTGAAGGGGTGGGTTACAGTGCTCAGTTTCGTCCTACAAAAGAGAGCCGCATTGCTGTTGCTGCCTTTGGTGCCAGCGACGGTTATCTTCGCAATCTTGTCGGTCCCAATCCGGCTGAAAACGGATTCGTTTTGATTCATGGAAAACGTGCTCCCGTTGTTGCTATATGCATGGATCAAACCATGATTGACGTGACCGACCTGCCCGAAGTGAAGATCGGAGATAATGTAACCTTGATCGGACAAGACGGGAACGATCAAATCACCGTCTATGACTTGAAAGCACGAAGCAAAACCACCATTGGTTATGTTCTTGCCGCTATTTCACAACGTCCGGTACGTGTTTATCGCGAAAAAATCCCTTCCCCGGTGAAATTGTAACATAATTGTATAATTTTTACTCCCTAATCTGTGTTATACTATGGATATAATCATTTGAGGAGGGATCTTATGAACAAGAACGACACTACGAAAAAAACTCTTTGTACCATTGCAAAGATCATAGCATTTCTTATTTTTCTGAATTTAGTGGGTTTCATGATCGGAAAAGGAATTCAACGAGCCATGAAGTTGAGCAAGAAAGCCCAGAAAGAAGCTCACCAGAAGCATAAGGATCACGATTGCCATTGCCACGAGGGCGATGACTGCCATTGTGAAGATGAAGATTGCACCTGTAACGAAGAAGACGAAGTGGAATACGATGACGGTTGCGACGGCTATTGCCTTGAAGAAGAAGTCGAAGATACCGAAGCAGTAGTTCCCGACACCACAAGTGACATCCGCTGCCGTCATGGCGAAGGTTGCACCAACGAAGAGCCATACATGGCAGAAGTAAAGAAACCCGAATAACAAAGTAATAAATAACCGGTGATGGATGATCCATCACCGGTTATTTATATTCTATAAACACTGTTATTTAGTTTTGTCATTTCCTGCTCGTCCAATGCATGCGAATCGCAACTGTCACAAATCAATTTTGTATCAACAATTTGGATAAGCTCGTCACAGACATCTGGTCTTGTAGTGGTACGCAGGCTTAAAGGATACCTTAAATTAGTAGTATAAAATTCTTTATCACAATCAATTCGGGTAAGCCTTGTGAAAGGGTTTCGATCGGGATCTGGTTTTTCATCTACAAAATGATTCATTGTCTTATAGGTCAACATATAGGGTTTCAGGCTTTGGCACTTCACAAACCTTTTCACTTTATGCTTTGCCCAGTGGCAAATGTACATATGGGGGCGAAATGCTAAATCCGAAGAAATATCCGGAAAAGGAATTCTTATTGTAACTACATCTTTACGATCAATCAACGATTAGTCTACCTCGCTTATCGATTTCTACATATACTGGATTTTTAATCTCTTGGCTTGTTGATAACCCTCGTAAAACCTCATGGTGTTGTTCTGTAAGCTTATCATAATCATCCGTAGAGAAAACGAAATTCTTCTCTCCGACAGAAACAATTGTTGAATTCTGCACTAACTCATTTGTATAGATCGCATTGATTTGCGAAATGAGTTCTTGGTCGTTCTCATTGAAGTCTGTTTCTGATAAAGGAACGTTTCTTTCTCCCGACATGATTCTGGCTTCTTTTGCACTCCATACATGAAACATATGCGTCAAGTCGGTTAATTCATTTTCGGTTAAGCTTTTTACCATAAAGGAAGTTTTCTGCGCTCGTTCTTGATTGATCTTTACTAGTTCATCTTGAGGAATACTCATTGAAACTGCATCAAGTTCGGATTTTTCGTGCTTATAATCTCCATAAACTGTGCTGAAAACCGGACCTCGTTCATACCCTTGTAAATTCCTAAAATCAGCATTCTCGCCTTCTGTTTTTGAGAACACTTCATAGAAAAACAAGAATTTTTGCAATTTTAACGGGGACTCATATACTTCTCGTTGATGCTTTTGAAGCCAACCACATAAAGCTAATTTTCTTCTGTTCGAGTTCGGCATATTTAATCCCCCTTTCAGTGTCAAAATCAATAGGGACGTTTATTTTTGCATTTTCTCATTTCTATGTTGAAACAACATCTCCTTCACAAAAAGCGCATGTAACAAAAGCTTAACATAACGCAAATATCGAAGAAGAAAAAAAGACCCTCCATGAGAC